>NZ_JCAKMZ010000007.1:0-107369 GCF_059515865.1 Acinetobacter sp. CY73
GAACTGGATGATATTTTTACCTGGCAGGAACCGCGTAAGGTCACCAAGAATCTAACCCTGACCTATGACAAATGTATTTATATGCTTGAACCGACTGAATTAAACCAGAAATTAGTTGGGCAATATATTTCATTTCTAGAGTATCCGGATGGGACTGTGGCCCTCATGCATCAAGGACGAAAGCTCAACTACAGCATCTTCAATAAATTGGCTGGGCTACAGCAAAATGAGATTGTTGAAAATAAACGTTTAGGTTCAGTTCTAGCGCATATTCAACAGCAGCATGAAGCATTGGAAAAACAGAATAAACGTTCAAGAACAAACAAAAGTATGCCAAGTCGTAAAGCTCAGAAAGCCGGTATTGAACAAAGAAAGTTGAATCCTGTGCTTGACTCTTGTCGTTAAAAACAGGACATTTTAAATGGTTTATCGCATAGACATTTTAATTGGTGAATAACATAACTCATATTAATTATTTAAAAACAATTACTTAAACATTTTACATAATTCAAAAACACCCCAAAAAGCCGACTTGGAAACATGTCGGTTTCTTTTTGATCGAATCTGACATATCTCGCCAATAACATTGGTTATATATCAGCCAAAACTGAGTGGATATATAATATTGATACTAAGAGAATTATGAATATACACAAGAAAAAATATAGTAAGTATTGGCCTATACGATGTTTTTTAAAAGCAGAGCTAATCCCAACTAAGACAAGGGAAACAAAGAGTATTACTGGCCAAAAATCAACAGCAAGAAATATGAGAATCATGGGGGATAGGCTTCAATTATTTTCAACGTTATATCTGATTTTATTTTAAACAGAAGCCCGACAGGATGTCGGGCTCTTTTATGGCTTAAATCTCTATAACTGAGTATTGATCTGATAGCGTGTATTACGTCCACCACCTTCCAATTTGACTATACATTTTTTCTCAAGCAAGTCAGATAAATGACGAGTAGCTGTCGACTTACTTGTTTTAGCAACTTTTTGATATTGTGATGCGCTAATACCATGTTCAAAGCCATTTTCCCCACCGTCTAATAAACGATTTAGGACTTTGCGTTGTTCTTCACTCAGGGCTACATTTGAATATTTATGCCAAAACTGACTTTTAAATAATGTGCGATTGATCTGTACTAAGGTTTTTTCAAGGCTATCATTCAATGTATCTAAAAACCAAACTAGCCAATCTGTGATATCAGAATCATTTTTTTGAGTCTGTTCTAATATCTCGTAGTAATTTTTACGTTTATTCAATATCGCAGTAGACATTGCGTACAAACGGATGCTCTGTTCGTCCATTTGAGCTAAAGCAAGGTCTGTAAGTGTGCGTGTAATACGTCCATTACCATCATCAAAAGGATGTAATGTAACAAACCATAAATGGGTAATGCCTGCACGTAATACAGGATCAAGCAATGAATCATTCAGACTCTGATTAAACCACGCTATGAAGGTATTTAAGCGTTCTTCTAAGCCTTCTCTTGGCGGTACTTCAAAATGTACTTTAGGGTAATCCAATCGACCTGAAACGACCTGCATAGGCTCTGATCCCCGAAGTTGACCGATGCGTAAACGTTGCATTGTCCAATCTGGGTCATTGAAAAGCCAACGATGCCATTGCATGAGACGCTCGAAAGTCAGTGGTTGCTTAACATCGTTCAGCGCATCTAGCATGATATTGGCTAAACCTTCTGATCGATCTGAGCTTGGATAAGGCTGTTCAAGTGTGACACCTAAACGTTGAGCTAGAGATGATCGCAATGAAAAAACATTGATCGTTTCGTTTTCAATTGCAGATGAAGCAACAAGATTTGCAAGTAGAGTATCTAGGGTAAACTTTTCTTTTGCTAAATCATGCTGACTTTGCCCGAGAAGAATCCCTATTTTTTATGTATTTGTCTGCTTTTAGGCAAGATAATTGAATCTAGCCATGTAAAATTTGTCCAGTTTTCAGCTTGCCAGATCCATTCCTGCATTTTCAATCGCTCATCTAAAATTTCAGATGAATTGAATATAGCACTTATTCGGCTCAAATTGTGAGCCGAATAGAGTAATTAATTAGCTCATTTATCTAGGACATTTCTATTTGGGGACTAACAGTCGAATTTCGCATAAGGTGTATTATGTTAATTTCAAAAATTCTTAGTAATTACTTAAGTCCAGCAAGCCTTAACTTAGCTTGACCATTTCCATTATTTGCTGCTTTCAAAAGCCACTCTTTTGCAAGTTTAATATTTTTAGTTATTCCCTGCCCTTTGGAGTACATCACGCCAAGGTTATATTGCGCAGATGAATTCCCTTGGACTGCTGCCTTGCTATACCATTCAAAAGCTTTAGTATCACTTTGAGTCACCCCATGACCTTTGTCATACATCCAACCAAGATTATTTTGCGCAGATGCATGCCCTTGATGCGCTGCCTTACTATACCATTCAATGGCTTTAGTATCATTTTGAGTGACTCCACGACCTTTAAAATACATATTCGCAAGGTTATATTGCGCATTTGAATCGCCTTGGGTTGCTGCCTTGCTATACCACTCAACAGCGTTAGTATCATTCTGTTTTACTCCACGCCCTTTGGAGTACATCACGCCAAGGTTATATTGCGCAGATGCATGCCCTTGGCTTGCTGCCTTGATATACCATTCAACAGCTTTAGTATCATTCTGAGCTATTCCAAGACCGTCGGAATACATTATGGCAAGATTATTTTGGGCAGGAGCATATCCTTGAGTTGCTGCCTTGCTATACCACTCAACAGCTTTAGTATCATTCTGAGTTACTCCACGACCTTCGTCATACATCAAACCAAGATTATTTTGCGCAGATGCATTCCCTTGAATTGCAGATTTTATTATTTTGTGAAACTCCTCAACTTGAGCAAATGTTGAGCTAATTGAGAAGAACAGTATTAAGGATAAAAAAATATTATGTTTATAATTCATGAGATAAGATTATTATAAAATAAGAATACAAGTTATTTTAACTAAAATATTTACAGTTGGATAATTAATCACGATTTAATTTTCAAACTTTCACTTAACATAAAATCTCTTATGCTAAGTCTGATTAAACCTTATATAACTGATAATATATAAGGAAATTTTAGTGACTACACTGATAAAGCTTAAATAAATTAAATGTAAAAAAGAATTTCAGAGAGACTAACGAGAAATCATCAACAAATATTTCTCTGTTCCTCATGTTTCAATCACCTGCTACAATTTTTCTCAGTACTTCATAAAAATTAGACGGATCATGATCAGCATTCAATCCAAACTCCCGAGTCAAGGCGTGACAATATTCAGTGTGATGTCAGCACTAGCACAAAAGTTAAACGCGTTGAACCTATCACAAGGTTTCCCCGACTTCCCTGCTCCACAAGCTTTACTTGAGGCGCTGAGCAAAGCAACACTGGAGGGATTGAATCAATACGCACCGGGGGATGGTTTATTAGCACTACGTGAACAATTGGCTCAACAGTTTTTACAGCGAGATCAACGTCAATTCGATCCTATCACCGAAATCACCATCACCCCAGGGGCAACCATTGGGATCTTTTCAGCCATTCAAGCCGTGGTACAAGCTAGCGATGAAGTGATTATTTTTGATCCCAGTTATGACAGCTATGCACCAAGCGTAAAATTGGTTGGTGCCAAGCCCGTACACATTCCATTGCAAGCACCGGATTTCAGCGTGGATTGGAATCAAATCAAAGACAGCATTACTGATCGGACTCGTATGGTGATTGTGAACACACCACACAATCCAACGGGTGCCATTTGGACAAAGTCAGATTGGCTCAATTTAATTGAATTGATCCGTGATAAAAATATTATCGTGCTCTCAGATGAAGTCTATGAACATTTGATTTTCGATGGACAACAACATTATTCAGCGCTGTCATTTCCAGAGCTGAGAGAACGTAGTTTCGTGATTGGTTCTTTTGGCAAGACCTTTCACGTCACAGGTTGGAAAACGGGGTATTGTATTGCAGCACCCGCTTTAACAACGGTATTTCGACAGATTTATCAATTTGCCAATTTTTGTGGTGTCACGCCTATTCAGTGGGCTTTGTCAAATTTTATGCAGGACTATCCTGAACATATCCAAGAGCTTTCAGCCTTCTATCAAGCCAAACGTGATCTGTTTAATTCACAAATCACCTCATCACGATTCAAATTTCAACCATCACAAGGCACATATTTTCAAAATCTGGACTACAGCGCCATTCGCCCAGATTTAAATGATGTAGAGATGTGCCAGTATTTGGCTGAACAACATAAAATTGTCGCGATTCCTGTCTCGGTATTTTACCAACAAGCGCCTCAAGACTTACATATGATTCGACTTTGCTTTGCCAAAAAAGATGAAACGCTTATTCAAGCAGGTCAAATTCTTTCAGCAGTGTAGTTTTATTTTCCTGTAGCAATTCGCCTGATTGTTTTTAAATATCAGGTGGATTTCACTGTAGCTATGCTATTGTGCAATCAGTAATGTTGAATAAAAATGATGGATAATAAAATAAGATGAGTGCACGTCTCAGTCCAATTGACGACCCGAATTTTTGGCGTGTTTTTTTGGTCTTTTTGCTACCGCTAATTGCGACCAATATTTTACAGAATTTATCTGGCACCATTAACACCGTATTTGTCGGTCAAATGATGGGTGTCGATGCCATTGCCGCTGTGTCTGTATTTTTCCCGATTTTGTTTTGCCTGATGGCATTTGTGATCGGTCTCTCCGCAGGTTCAACAGTACTGGTCGGTCAGGCTTGGGGGGCACAAAACGTTGAAAAAGTCCGCCAAGTGGTCGGCTCTACCCTGTTTATGACTGCGATTGGTGGAACGGTCATTGCATTCTTGGGGGTTCTTTCAGCACGACCTCTTTTGATAGCTCTGGGTACTGATCCTTCAGTAATGCATTTATCTCTGCCTTACGTCCAATGGATGCTCGCAGGAAGTCCATTACTGTTTATCTATATTATTTACACCTCAATCCTTCGAGGTGTGGGTGACAGTATTACCCCTTTAATTGCGCTTGGAATGACCAGTTTACTGGGGCTTTTTATTACTCCTGTATTGATTGCAGGTCATTTTGGATTTCCAAGTTTAGGCATCATTGGACCTGCAATTGCCACAACCATCGGATATTCGGCAGTACTCATTTTTCTATATTTTTATTTAAAGAAGAAAGACCACCCACTCAAAATCGATGGCGCGATGTGCAAATATATTAAATATGATCCTGAGATGAGTGGCAAAATCCTCAAGCTAGGTGTACCGACAGGTGTTCAAATGATCACTACCTCGGTGGCGGGTTTAGTTATCGTGGGTCTCGTCAATCGTTATGGTTCAGAGGCCACTGCTGCTTATGGAGCAGTCAATCAGGTACTGAACTATATTCAGTTCCCTGCACTCTCTATTGCGATTGCTGCTTCGATTTTTGCAGCCCAAGCCATTGGTGCAGGTAAAGCAGATTCCTTAGCAAAAGTAACTCGTATTTCTCTAGGTATGAATATCGTGATCACAGGGAGCTTAGTCACTTTAGCTTATCTGTTCTCAAAATATTTGATGGCTCTTTTCATTACCGACCCCGCAGTTGTTGTCTTAGGGCAACAACTTCTGTTTATCGTGTTATGGTCAATTTTATTCTTTGGTGCAAGTGCCATTTTTGCTTCGATCATGCGTGCAAGCGGTACAGTGACCATGCCCATGATCATTAACATTATCGCTATTTTAGCAATCGAACTGCCTGCTGCTTATGTATTTAGCTCTTGGTGGGGCTTGGAAGGCATTTGGTATGGTTATGCCCTCGCCTTTGTTTGCTTATGCATCATGCAAGGGCTGTATTATCAGTTTGTGTGGAAGAAGAGAACCGTTGAGGTATTGATCTAGGATTTTCATACTCTGGCGATCTTTTAGAAAAACACGTTCTCAATGCAAGAATAAATTAAGCCAATAAATGCAGAAAATATTCAACGCTTGAATTCATCTAGTACGTCATCTCATATAAAAAAAACCGCGCTAAAGCGGTTTTTTTATGGGAAGACAACTGATTATTTTGGCTCTAAACGCTTGCTCAGCTTGGTCGCAAACGCAGTTATTTTTTGGTAACCCGTAGGCAACACACGTTGCATCAAATCAATCGCTTTCGCATCATTACCAATCAGTAAACGGCGTTTATTTTTCAGTACCGCATCCAAAATTTGTTGTGAAGCATCTTCAGCAGGCATACGCAATAATTTATTAAATGCTTTCGCTGATTTATCCGGATTCATGCCTAAAGATTTGAGGCTGTCATTCATACGTGCATCATTGGCAATATTGGTACGGATACCGCCTGGGTGAACACACAGCGCACTCACACCACAGTTTTCAATATCGAGTTCTTGGCGTAATGACTCGGTGAAACCACGCACTGCAAACTTAGAGGAGTTATACGCAGACTGGGTTGGCTGTGAAGTTAAACCGAAAAGACTAGACGTATTGATGATATGACCCTCACCTGTTTTTTTCAGGTAGGGAAGGAATTCTTTGGTGCCGTACACAACGCCCCAGTAGTTAATCCCCATGATCCATTCATAGTCTTCATAGCTCGCACCTTCGACAGTCGAACCCAATGCCACACCAGCATTGTTAAAGATCATGTTCACTGAGCCATGATTTTGCACAGTATCCTCAGCCCAAGCTTTGACTTCTTCACGGTTTGCGACATTTACTTTTTTAGAGGTCACACGGACATTATACGGCTTAACCAATTCAACGGTTTCAGCCAAGCCTTTTTCATTGACATCACTGATTGAAAGATGACATCCAGCCTTTGCCAGTAAAATTGCCAGTTGCTGTCCCATACCCGAACCCGCACCTGTAATCGCAGCCACTTTATTTTTAAAATTTTTCATTGTGTTTCCTTATTCATTTTTCTGCACAACTTCATGTTCGTGTGCCGCTCAAAAATCACTATAAATTTGACAATAAATATTGTCAATATCACTCAAGGTCATTTATATTGATAAAATGTGCATATTGACCACATAGGCTTAGCGAATATTAATTGTTAAGATGCCTAAAACTACGACTCTACTAGATCATTATTTTTATGACTGAATATTCAGAAAAGTCTGCGACAGCAGAATCAATCCCAGAAAAAAAAGTGGTGAAAGAACGTCAATTTAAGGGCATGTCACTGACTGAACGTAAGCAAGCTCGACGTGAAAAACTCATCGAAGCAGGTATTGAAGCGTATGGGACACATGGATTTTTTTCAGTCACTGTAAAAGATATTTGCAACGAAGCCAAACTCACAGAACGTTATTTTTACGAATCCTTTAAGAAAAGTGAAAACCTCTTTCAAACGATTTTCTTACAACTCATTGAGAAAATGCAGCAAACCTTAATGCAATCCGTCATGCAAGGTTCACCTGACCCTATACGTATGATTGACGCGGGTTTAAATGGTTTTTTTGCCATGCTAGAAGATGATCCACGCACGGCTCGCATCATTTATATCGATGCCATGTTGGTTCAAGAACTACATAATCATGCCACCATTCAAGAGACGATGGCGCGCTTTGATCGCATGATTCATGCATTTGTGACCTTGATGATGCCGCATATCAGCTTAAACGAAAAAGAGATCTCACTCATCGCAACAGGGTTAAATGGTTATGTCACCCAAATTGCTGTGCGTTGGGTCATGAGTGGATTTAAGTCACCACGTGAAGAGGTCGTTAAAGCATGTCGGGTTGTTTTCACTGCTTTAATTCAAGAACTCTCTCATTAAAAAATAAAAGCGTGTCAATTAACCATAATAAATTCATAGATATATTTTTAACTCATTGCTTTAAAAATGTAATATTTATGACATATATATGATCAATTTGGATCGTATTTTTATATTTTTGTCACAAAACATTGCTAAATCGACCTTGATGACCTGTTTTGCAATGATACTGTCATAATTAATCTTTGTAATAAGCCTGTCATAAATATTAACGGTCAGACCGTTCACTTAAGGATATTGCGTTGTGAAAGATGACTACATTTTAATCGTCGATGATGAACTTCCCATTCGTGAAATGATCCATACATCTTTAGATATGGCAGGCTTCCAATGTTTAGAAGCTGAAGATGCCAAACAAGCGCATCAGATGATCGTTGATCAACGCCCTTCCTTAGTACTCCTGGATTGGATGCTTCCCGGTGGTGTGAGCGGTGTTGATCTGTGCCGTCGCTTAAAGCGCGATGAATCGCTCTCTGAGATCCCGGTGATCATGCTCACCGCGCGTGGTGAAGAAGATCATAAAGTTCAAGGTCTTGATGCTGGTGCAGATGACTACATGACCAAACCGTTTTCAACTCGTGAATTGGTTTCACGTATTAAAGCAGTGTTACGTCGTGCCAACGCATTGAGCGGTGAAAAGACCATTGATGCGAATGGGCTCATTTTAGATCCAGTCAGCCAACGTGTCAGCTTTAATCAGAACATTTTAGAAATGGGTCCAACAGAATATCGTCTGTTGGCTTTCTTCATGACGCATCCTGAACGTGCCTATACACGAGCACAATTACTTGACCAAGTATGGGGTGGCAACGTATATATTGAAGATCGTACCATTGATGTTCACATTCGTCGCTTACGTAAGGTTTTAGAACCTTATGGCGCAGACCGTTATGTACAAACTGTTCGTGGTACAGGTTATCGTTTTTCTACTCGAGCAGATGTCGCAATAGGCTAGTGTTCACTAGGTTAATCAAATTTTATGTACGAACCCTATCCCGTCCCCACTTTAGCGAAAGATCATCAGAAATTTCGCTACAGTAGTTTATGGACATTCGCTAAACAAGATCTTCGCTTGTTGGTGTTTTTTATCGTTATTGGTGGATTTGTTGGCTTAGGAATAGGCTATTTTTGGATCTGTATTGGGCTTGCCTTCGCTGCCTTTTTTGGTTTACAGCTTCGTTCCCTCATTTTGGTCAATGATTGGATCGCGAATCGTCCCTATGATGTACCACCGAATCTCAATGGGATTTGGGGTGCATTGCTGTTCAATGTCTATCGTGCTCAACGCCAAGAACGTATCGTTCAATCTGAAATGGTCGGGCTCATTGACCGCACACAATCCTCACTGGTTGCTTTGTCTGAAGCCATTATTTTGACTGATGATGCTCAACAAATTGAATGGTGGAACCCAGCAGCAGAATATCTTTTTGGTATTCAGCCCACGGATCGAGGGCGCAATCTCCTCTCAATTATTCGCCAACCTGATTTTGTTGAATATTTTAATAATATCGATCATGCACCAGATGGTATTAAAGTTAAATTAGCGCATGACGATAATAAGTATGCTCAAATTAAATTAACCCTTTTTGGTCAACAAAGCCGTTTATTGGTGGCACATGACATCACACGCATGCGTAATCTGGAACAAATGCGTTCCGATTTTGTCGATAATATTTCTCATGAATTACGTACACCACTGACCGTGCTCAGTGGATATATTGAGACCTTTACTGACCAAGAAGACATCAATCCAAGATGGAAACGTGCCTTTGATCAGATGCAATCACAGACTCGACGTATGAATGCCTTGGTGAATGATTTGTTATTGCTCTCTCGTTTAGAGAATGAAAAGCAAATCGCCAAGAATCAAATCATTGAAATGCCTAGTCTAATGAATCATTTATTTGATGATGCTCAGGCTTATAACATTGATTATGGGCATACATTGAATTTAGATATTGATAGTCATTGCGACCTGATTGGTTCAGAGATGGAGCTGGCAAGTGCCTTTAGCAACTTGATCACCAATGCGATTAAATACACCCCTAAAGGTGGTACGATCACCATTGGTTGGCATGATGATGGTGAAAATGGCTATTTCTCAGTTCAAGATACAGGTATCGGGATTGACCCGAAACATTTACCCCGTTTGACTGAACGTTTTTATCGGGTCGATAGTGCGCGTAGTCGTGCGACCGGTGGCACAGGTTTAGGTCTTGCGATTGTGAAACATGTCCTCATGCAACACGGTGCGTATATCGATATCATCTCTAAGGAAAATGAAGGTTCGACCTTTATCGCAGTGTTCCCGAAAGAACGTTTATATCGTATGCAATGATGATCACCATTGAAATTAAACAAAGCCTGATGAACTCAAACACTGATTCGTCACCTAAAAAAAGCGCCTATCGGCGCTTTTTTCAATTCTACATGCATTGTTCGCATTATAAACAACAGAGTTTAATATTCTTAGATGGTTTGACCTAAAGCCTCACCCATCACGACCACTGAATTGGGTTTAAATGCTTCATCCCATTTAATTTTATCCTGTTCAAATAAAATCACAGCGGTCGAACCTAAATAAAAACGCCCGAGTTCATCACCTTTTTCAAGCTTCATCTCATGATGATTTAACTCTAAACGACCTGTCGGTTTCACTTTACCGGTCGCCACCGTTTCAATGCCAGCCACGATCATCGCGCCAACCAGAACCACTGCCATACGTCCCAGTTCAGTATCAAATAGGCAGACCATACGCTCATTACGTGCGAACAAACCTGGGATGTTCTCAGCAGTCGTTTGATTCACAGAGAACAATTCGCCTGGAATATACAAAGTTTCAGTCAATGTCCCCGCAAATGGCATATGCACACGGTGATAGTCTTTCGGGGACAAATAAACCGTCGCGAACTCACCCTCTTTAAATGGAGCAGCCAGCTGAGGATCACCAATCAGTTTATCTACCGAAAATGACTGTCCCTTAGCTTGGAAAATATCGCCTTCATTAATTTTACCCAATTGAGAAATAGCACCATCCGCAGGAGATACGATGCTATTGGGATTATTATCTACTGTGCGCACGCCTTCTTTTAACGAACGGGTAAAAAACTCATTAAATGATTTGAATTTAAGTGCATTACTTTGCGCAGCAATCGACATATCAATGCCATATTGCTTTTTGAATGCTTGAATCACAATATTTTTTAAAATCGGATTTTCACTGGCTGCAACCTTACCCACCACACGACTAAGCTTTTGTTGCGGAACAATGCTTTGCGCTTTAATGAATATTTTTTTCTTTAAATTTGTCAGACTCACTAAGGTGATTCTCCAGTAATGATTGGACTATCGAGGCGGTTGCCCCATTCGCTCCACGCACCATCATAAGCTTGGATATCCCAACCGAGTAGTCGACCAATAATATATGCAAGTCCTGAACGATGATGCGATTGACAATACACCACCACAGGCTGGTCGAATTTAAAGCCCAATTGTTCTAAACGTTGTTGAGTGCGTTCTAGGGGATGCAATTTTAAATGATTTTGACGGTTTAGGGCAGTACTCCATTCAAAATGTCGTGCAGAGGGAATATGTCCTCCTCTGCGTGCTGCTAAGCGTTGCCCTGTATACTCTTCAGCCGTTCTACAGTCCCAAATTTGCACATCACTCTGATTCACTTTACTGAGCAGTTCACTATATTCTATACGTGGTGGTTCAATATTTTGGATGTGAATTGGAAATAATGATGCCACTCTTTCAAATGTTTCTTCATCTGATGAAGTCGGCAAATTCTCACCCAGCCATGCGTGGATGCCACCGTTGAGCAAACTGGTATTATGAAATCCGATACAATGCAAATTCCAAATCAAGCGCCCTGCCCATGCTCCGCCTTCATCGTCATAAGCCACCACATGATGATCAGGTGAAATATTTAAATACTCCACCAGCGCTTTCAAACCCGCTTCATCTGGCAATAATCCTGAAGCCAATTCTTCCTGCCGAACCAATTGCTTAGGTAATACATGAATCGCATGCGGAATATGTAGTTGCTCATAGACCGATGCCCGAGTTAAATCGACGATGCGTAGTTTTTCATGACCTAAATGAGGAACCAATTCTTCTGCTTCAATGAGCAAACCTAAATTAAATGGGGAATTTGACTGGAAATTAGACATAATTATTGAATTATTTTGCTCTGAGTAGAATCGATCTTAGCACAAGATTTTTTCACTATTATTCTGATTTTTTGCATGCATTTAGCAAAAAATCAGATATAGCATAGAGATGACTTCAAAGATTATGCAGCAGGTTCTTGAATTTCAAACACCTGACGCAAATAAGCCAAGAAAGTGTCATTGTCCGTCATGGTTTTACCTGGGCTGTCTGAAAGTTTAGCAACAGACTGACCATTACATTCCACCAACTTCAAGACAATATTTAGTGCTGTTTGACCCATATCATTGGTTAAATTAGTGCCGATACCAAAACTGACTTGGAAACGATCTTTGAAGTAATTGTGGAGTGCCCATGCTTTCTCTAAATTCAAACCATCACTAAAGGTCAGCATTTTGGTTTTAGAGTCTATTTTCAATTTCTTGTAATGCGCATAAGCTTTGTCACCCCATTCATACGGGTCGCCACTGTCATGACGTAGACCATCAAATAGTTTGGCAAAGTACAAATCGAAGTCACGTAAGAACGCATCCATTCCCACCACGTCGGTTAAAGCTATCCCTAAATCTCCACGGTATTCTTGTACCCATGTCTCAAGCGCAGACTTTTGGAAATCACGTAGTCGTACATCTAAGGCTTGGAATGCTTGTAGGAATTCGTGTGCCATTGTACCAATCGGTGTAATGCCCAAGTCTTTAGCGAGCAGTACATTACTGGTCCCACGGAAAATATCTGGCGCAGCTTTATTAAATTCTTCAACAACGTGTTTTTGCCAAGCAAAACTATAACGACGACGTGTGCCAAAGTCTGATACCAAAAATGGTGGATCATTTGGATTCTGTTCAGCTTGATATCTTTTCAGCAACTCAACTTTTGCCAATAAACGGCGCTCACCTTCAGCCATCACCTCATCACTACTGATGCGACTGAAATACAGCTCATTGACGATCGCAAGCACAAAAATTTCAAACATCATGGCTTGAACCATTGGCCCTTCGATGCGGATATCCAAACGACCTTGATCATCAATACTGGCTTTAATAAAGCGACGTTTCAGTTGAAATAGTTCTAGATAATCAACAAAGTCACTTTTAATAAAACGTAAACTTCTGAGATACTCCAATTCATCCGCTTTAAATTTTAACTGGCACAGATAGTCAAGTTGCTCATTCAGATCGTCTAAAATATCGACCAAAGGATAAGCTGTATCTTCTAAATTGCGGCAACGAAATTGGTAGACACTGTCAGTTTGAGGAAACTTGTGTAATACCACCTGCAACATTGTAAATTTGTACAGGTCTGTATCTAAGAGTGATTGGATTAGGGGTTGCATGATCTACTCATAAAATGATCTTCCGTGAAGAATAAGAATATTTTACGCGGGTAAATATATTCTCGGTTAATTCTTTTTTATCACGTTTTTAATGATTCTTGTCTATTTTCTCATATACGTGAATTTTTTTATATTTTTAATGTATTATTAAACTCTCTATTTAGCTCACCTTAAATATGATAATAATATTATAACTTTATGATAATTAAATATTTTTTTATATTATTCTATTGAAATTTAGTTATTTTTTTATTAACATAATATGAACAGGATGTTTAAATTTTTTTGCAATAAAAAGCAAAATAAATGGACAAATTATTTATGTATCCACGGGGTTAGACACATGGCTAAAATCACTTTAGAAGCACTTCAATCAATCGACGGTTTTGTAGCAGCAGCACTTGTTGACAGTTCAAGCGGCCTTGCATTGGCAACGAAGGGTGAGGGAATTGATCTAGAGTTAGCTGCAGCAGGTAACACAGAAGTTATTCGCGCGAAAACAAAAACAGCTAATGCATTGAAATTAAATGATAATGTTGAAGATATTTTAATTACTTTAGGTAAACAATATCATCTTTTACGTCCATTAGATCGTAACCCAGAACTATTCTTGTACTTGGTACTTGATCGTAAAAAATCGAATCTAGCGATGGCTCGTCATGAGTTGAAAAGTTTTGAACAAGAATTAGATTTCGCTTAATTTTGATTGTTCAAAATTAAATCAAAACTGCTATATTGACCTATAGCAGTTTTTTTATATTGAAATATAAAAAACCTGTAACGTATTACAGGTCTTATAAATTGATAAGTTTATTCATTTGAGTTTTTGATTTTAGTTGCATAGTCAACATTATGTTGTTGCAAATATTCACGAATCAATTGACGAACCACCTGTGAAGGTTTCAAATCTTGACGTTCACAAAGCTGTTCAAAAGCACGTTTTTTGATTGGGTCAATCAAAACAGTCAGGCGTGCAACTTTATTTTCCATGCCAATTCCATTGCTAATTCTATTATCATAAAATGATAATAGAATTAGCATGATTTTTTTTCAATGCTTTTTTAAAATTTAAACCAATTATTGATAAACGTTTGCTTAATCAATAAGTTTTTTTAATTTTTCTGACTGCCCAATGACTTCTGCAAACTGCTCAGTCGTTTTCTGTCCTGTCTGTTTCGCCTGAACATCACAGTCTGCTTTGCGTAGTTGTTTCACGATACCCCACTCTAATTTAAACATTGCACCCATGATTGCAGTATTTCCTTTGGCATCACGTGCACAACGATCTGCACCATATTTGAGTAAGGTGGTTACGGTATCTTGATGACCATAATAAGCCGCCATCATAAGCGCGGTATAACCTGTCCGATTTTTGACATCTACTGGAAATCCGTGTTTTAAAAACTCTTCGATTACTTCTTGATTTCCTGTTTTCGCCGCGGCCATAAACAGATCAATCAATTCCTGTTGTGAAGCCATCTGATCATTTGCCACTGTTTTTGCAGGGGAAACAGTCTGAACTTGGTCTGCCATTGCGAACGCACAACCAAAAATCAAGAAGCTTGCTAAAACCATGTGAGGCATAATTTTCATGATGAACTCCAACAAAAATCGACATCATCCACGCATTTTGCAATGCATGTCTCAGTACTTTAAATCAACGCCTGTAAAACTCCCCGAGGGTTGCAGGAAAGGAATTGAGTTTTACAGGAATTTTGTTGAGGTGACCCCTTGTTGCCCTAGTCACCCACTCAGCTGATCAATCGTAATTGATCATAAAGAGGTCATCTAAAAGAATTAATCTTTTAACTGAGCTGCTTTTGCTTTCACAGTCGCAATGTTGCCATTGACTGCTTTAGTCATGCGTGTACCGTAGTCAGCATCTGCTTTATAGAAGTAAGACAACATGATGTGCTTCGTTTCTGAATCTTTCACATTACCAAGATCAGCCGCCAAGTTCATGATTAAATCATCTTTCTCTTTCGCAGTGTATGAACGGTAAAGCTCACCCGCTTGCTTGAAGTTTTGCTCTTTCACAGCACGTTGTTGAACTGTGCCAGAAAGTGGCGTTTCTACCGCGCGCGCTTTCGCCGTTGCTGGTTTTGGCTCCATACGGCTTGGTTCGTAGTTCACATTCGATGATGTACCGCCAACGTTCATGTAACCATCTTGGTTGTTGTTATTTACATCAACAACTGGACGATTCACTGGGATTTGTTGGTGGTTGGCACCCAAACGGTACATTTGTGTATCAGAGTAAGAGAAGATACGACCTTGTAATAGACGGTCTTCTGATGGCTCGATCCCTGGTACTAAGTTACCTGGAGCCATCGCCACTTGTTCCGTTTCTTGGAAGAAGTTTTTCGGCATACGGTTCAGCGTCAAAGTACCCACTTTAGTTTCTTTCACTAAATCTGTAGGCCAGATTTTAGTTGGATCAAGCGGGTCGAAGTCGAAGTTGTTTAGATCTTTTGGATCAATCACTTGGACATAAAGATCCCATTTAGGGAAGTTACCCGCATTGATGTTTTTGTAAAGATCATTGGTTAAGTGGTTGAAGTCCTTACCTTGTTGCTCAGCAGCTTCTTTAACGTTAAGACCTTTTACACCTTGTTTAGAGCGGAAGTTAAATTTAACGTATTTATATTCGCCTTTATCGTTGTAAAACTTGAATGCGTGTACACCAAAACCGTCTTGTTCACGGTAGCTGGTTGGAACACCTTGGTTACCATACACATAAGTCAACATGTTGGTTGCCCAGGGTTGGCTAGACAAGAAATCAAATACGCGATTCGCATCTTGAACGTTGTCAATTGGGCTTGGCTTCATCGCATGGATGAAATCTGGGAACTTGATCGCATCACGGATAAAGAATACTGGTGTTTGGTTACCGACTAAATCCCAGTTGCCTTCTTGTGTATAGAACTTAATCGCGAAACCATGCGGGTCACGTAAAGTTTCTGGAGAATGTTTACCGTGAATTACCGTTGAAAAACGTAAGAATACTGGAGTTTTAGTACCGGCTTTGAACATAGACGCAACAGTAAGATCAGATAAATCTTTAGTTGTTACGAACTCACCATAGGCACCTGTACCACGCGCATGAACTACACGCTCAGGAATACGCTCACGACCGAAACGTTGTAATTTTTGGATCAACTGAACATCTTGTAGCAATACAGAACCATTTGGACCTGCAGTGATTGAGTTTTGATTGTCACCGACTGGTGCACCGTTATCTTTTGTTAATGGTGCAGCTGATGCTGCTGTCGCTGTTGCGAGCATTGCAACCAATAATGAACGCTTAAACATCGTCTTCTCTCTTAAATTGACCTTTCCTGCCCGCGTAAACTACCTTTTAAATTCAGATTGGTAAAAAGGTTAATTTTTATTACTATAATCGCTTTGTTGGATAACAGTATTTAGTTAAGCTAAATTCTTTATTTATTAATAAGTTAAATATCAATCCTCAATCAATTGTCAAATTATTTTACTGAATTTGATACAATTTAAATGAATTTAAAAACATCATATATGGTTGATACATGCGCGCATTGTTACAGCGAGTTCTTGAAGCAAAAGTAGTGGTTGATGGTGAAACGACTGGTGAAATTGAAAAAGGCATAGTGGTTTTTTTAGGTTTGGGGAAAGAAGATAACCTTGAAAAAGGCAAAAAGCTGATTGATAAAATCCTTAAATATCGCTTTTTTGATGATGAACAAGGCAAAATGGGCTGGAATGTGAGCCAAGCTGGGGGCGGCATTTTATTGGTCTCTCAATTTACCCTCATGGCACAAACTCAAAAAGGGTTACGTCCTGATTTTGGTCCAGCGATGCCACCGAGCGCTGCAAAAGACCTCTATGAACAATTGGTTAAATACGCTCAATCACAGTTTGAACATGTACAAACGGGTATATTTGCTGCTGATATGAAAGTACATTTGGTTAATGATGGACCTGTGACCTTTAATTTAGAAATTGAATAATCATTTAAGATTTCGCTTCTAATCTAGACATTACAGCCATAAAAAAAGCCCTCATCAGGGCTTTTTAGTCAATTATTCAAAACTCAATCGATTAACGACCTGTTTTTTCTTTCAAGAATGCACGTGCTAGCTTGAATTTTTCTTTTACTGGCTTTGGAATCTTCGGTGGGATCAATTTTGCAGCTTGATTAAACCAGACCAATAAGCTGAAGTCGCCTTCCATTTTGATCGTGCCATTTTGCATACCCGTCATAAAAGCAGTTGGATCACCTTTCATCAGCGTTTTTACGCCTTGCTCGCTATCCGCAAATTGCAAAATGAAATCCGCTTTTTCTACACTTCCAGACACTGTATCAATTTGACCGTGATTCACGATAATTTGACGTGCAACCTCTAAATCCGTTCCAATTTGAATACGGAATTGGCGGTCATGAATCAGTTCAATAAATTTAGGACTGGTACGAGCAAGTTGCTTCATACGCAGTGCCAGACCTAAAACGAGCAAATCGAGTGGATCAGTACTAGCATCAACAATCGGAAGTTTCACGACTGGAATTGAAGAAAGTTTCATGACATTTAAGCCTGTTGTTTTAATTTAAAATAGGTTGAGTTCATCCTAACATATCTTATTGTAAATACGATTATGCTTTATTTAACAAAAATATCGACAAAAAAAAGGGATATCACACAGATATACCCTTAAATACTCAACCTTAGACGGATAATTTCATTGAATCAATGATGAACATGACTCCAATCGTTACTCATCTTCATAAACGGGTGTATGTTCAATATATTGACGATTTTGCAATGCTTTTTGAGCACGATTATCTTCACGCAATAAAAACGCAGTCAGACCAAGCATTGCTAGACTGATTGCAGTGAGGTAACTATATGCCACCGACATATCAAAGACATTTTGTACACCAAAGCGAATCGCTTCTAATACGCCCCAAAATGCCATGCCCGCCAGCATAAAGCCTAACCAGTGACGGTAAGGGGAAAAGAAAACAGTCGCTAGTGCTACAGCAATTAGACTAAATCCAATTATCGTTGCAAACGTTGCAGTGACCATAAAAACCTCCGTCAGATTGATGTGTGTTAAAACCGCTCAATGGTGTTTCGCAACAAAGTTCAAAAGCTCTCCAATTATTCTCAGTGATCTTATTCGAGCCTCTGCATTGCATTATGGTGAGTTTTTCCAATAAAAAAAGACCTGTTCTTTTTGTAAACGACACACCTTGTCGCAACATTCTTTTGTCATTACATTTTTGAAATTTGATATTTTTCTGTGAAGCTAAATAACATCGCTCTTGGCTTGTCATTACAAAAAAATACCTCGTAATTTTTTGTCAAAAACATTTTTTTTCGATCTTGATGATCCATTTTTCAACTATTCAAACCATGTCACAAAAGTACATATAAATGATTAATTTAGGCATAAAAAAAGCGACTGGAAAGTCGCTTAAATTGTCATCAAATTGTAAGCGTTATGCGCGATTTAAATCTTTATCATGAACGCCCAAGAGATACAGAACGCCATCTAAACCTACACTTGAAATCGCTTGATTTGCATTCTCACGCACGAGTGGTTTTGCACGGAACGCCACGCCCAAACCAGCAATAGACAACATCGGCAAATCGTTTGCACCATCACCTACAGCAATCGCTTGTTCAAGCGAAATACCCATTTCATCGGCTATTTGACCCAACAATAAGGCTTTGCGAGCGCCATCGACAATGTGCCCTTTGACTTCACCTGTCACCAAGCCATCTTTTACATCAAGGACATTGGCATGGACTTCATCAATACCCAATTTTGCCTGTAAATATTCGGCAAAATATTGGAAGCCACCCGATAAAATAGCCGTACGATAGCCTAAAGATTTTAAAGTCGAAATCAGGCGTTCAGCACCTTCAGTCACCGTTAAACGCTCTGCAATTTTCGGCAGCACAGATGCATCCATGCCTTTCAGCAATGCAACGCGGGCACGAAAGCTTGCCTGAAAATCTAACTCGCCTTGCATCGCACGTTCGGTGATTTCAGCAACCTGTGCACCCACCCCTGCTTCAATCGCAAGCTCATCAATCACTTCTTGCTCAATCAGGGTTGAATCCATATCGAAGCACACCAGACGGCGGTTACGACGATAGGCATTGTCTTCTTGAACCGCGACATCGACATTCAATTCACTTGAAAGTTTTAAACAGGCTGCACGCATTGCTGCGGCATCCAACATTTGACCTTTTAAACCAAATTCCACACAAGCACGTTTTGGTGCTGTGTTTTCATTTTCAAGCGTGGGACGACCTGATAAACGTGTCACTGTTTCAATATTGAAGCCTTGACTCGATACGATATTGGTCACGGCTTGCAAATGTGATGCTGTCAGTTCAGGTGCCAATGCCGTCACGATATAGCGCGTACGACCACCCTCTTTCACCCATTGATCATAATCTGATGCAGCAATCGGTTTGAAACGCACAGTTAACCCAATTTCATGTGCTAAAATAAGGATGTCTTTCATGGCCAAAGCCGTTGCTGTTTGGTCTTCTGACGCGACGACAATACCAAGCGTCAGTTGGTTATGGATAACCGCTTGTCCTACATCTAAAATTTGCAAAGAATGTACGGACAACACCTGCATCAATCGAGTAAACTGATTCGGTTGGTCAGGACCTAAAAATGAAATAAGAATGATTTCTCGCATGAATTGACTCGGTTCTGAGCTGCAACTAATGTAAGAATCATAATCGAAATCGAATATAAATGCCTTGGAAGTTTACGTTGAATGCACCTAGACAAGGGCTATTTGCTAGCCTACTGATTATTAGCTTTGCTTTGCATACCTTTTTATTGGTCATTGCAACAACTCACCAATTAAACGAAAACCGTGCCAGCCAAGGTCAGTTGATCACCAGTCAGTTGGTTGCCGATAGCTTATCTGAGCTTGAGCCTGCGAATACTGTTTCTTTGGCTCTCTTGGCAAATCGTTATGCAACCAATCCAAGTGTGGCTTATATTCGAATTTTGAGCGCTAGCAATCAAGTCTTAGCAACCGCTGGACTGTCTAAAACACGCCAAGGTGAAGTTTTTGTTCGTGATGCGCTACAAAATGAGAAAAAAGTCGGTAGTATCGAAATCACACTGGTTAAACCGAGCATTGGTGAGATTCTTCGTACGCAGTGGCTTGCGATTCTATTTTCATTATTCGTGCATGGATTATTGTGGTTAGCGTATCGTGCAATTGCACGCCCGACTCGTAGCGAATATCTTGCTCGCTTAAACAATGAAGCGCGTCTCAAACATGAAATCCAATTACTCACCGAAGCATTAGAAATTGAAAAGAATAATGCTGTAACAGCGACAGCTCAAGCGGCTCAAGTTGTCGTTGCACCAACACCCATCAAAGCACCTAAACCTTTTGTTGTTGATGAAAATACATTGTCATTGAATATTCAATTTTATGACCCAAAGCAGTTGATCAACACCGTTAATCAGTCAGTGGCTTTGCCCTACTTTAATTTGTGCCAAATTTTCCTGAATAAAAGTATTGACCTGTGTAGTAAACACTACCAATTGAATAAGCAAGACTTTGTGATTGGTCGTGAATTTGACCGTCAGGGTGCGGTGATCAGTGTTTCAACGACTCAAAATAACGCTACTCAGTGTTTATTGATGATTGGTTCAGTATTCCAACTTCTTTCCGACGTTTTATATAAGCGCTACCGTGAAGACAAGCGTTTCGTGCTACAAACGCGTTGTTCTGTCGCTTCTGGGGTTGAGGCAATGCAACTCGATGCCCTCCAAGCTTCTGAACGCTTGACCCATCATTTGATTGCGAAAGAAATGGCACTGTATCTCAACAATGAACAATTAAAGCATGTTGGAGAATGTTACCAATTGGTGCCTATGCCGAATCCAACCAGCGTGCTCACACGTCATGCATTTATGATTAATGGAATGAGTGAAAGTTGTGCTGAGCTTGCTCAACAAATCCGAACAGAAATATTGAAAGGTAAGTCTCAACCCTCTGCTGAATCCGAATTGAAAGACCAAGCTTCCTAAACTCAACAGTTATCATTTGTTGTGATTTAAAAACCAGATTTAGTGCTAACTTAATCTGGTTTTTTCATTTCCGCTCAAAATTTAACAGTTTTAGTGCAGTATTTGCTTATAGATTAAGCAATTCAGCGTATATTTCAAAATATTATGACTTTTCAATACCCTACTAAGATGTGTATAACAGTGTAGGCAAAGGGAATGTGATTAGCATAGGCAAAACGAAGCAAAAAGCGTTAGACTATGCCTCAATGATTTTATTCAAAATGTCAGAATGACATAACAAAAAGGTGAAGGTTGATGTCACTCAACACTGTGGAAGAACTCGTAGCAGATATCCGTGCAGGAAAAATGGTTATCTTGATGGATGATGAAGATCGTGAAAATGAAGGTGATTTAGTCATTGCTGCCACGCATGTTCGTCCAGAAGACATCAACTTCATGATCACACATGCGCGTGGCTTAGTTTGCCTAACATTAAGCAAAGAACGTTGCCAACAGTTGAATCTTCCACTGATGGTCGATGCCAACGGCGCTCAACATGGGACAAATTTCACCCTTTCGATTGAAGCAACTAATGGTATCACCACGGGTATTTCACCGGCTGAACGTGCGCATACCATTCAGACAGCAGTAGCTGCTCATGCAAAACCTGCAGATATTGTTCAGCCCGGTCATATTTTTCCATTGATGGCACAACCCGGCGGTGTATTACATCGTGCAGGTCATACCGAAGCAGGCTGTGATTTATCTCGTCTTGCAGGACTTGAACCCGCTTCTGTGATTTGTGAAATCATCAATGAAGATGGGACCATGGCGCGTCGTCCAGATCTTGAAGTCTTTGCAGAAAAGCATGGTTTGAAAATTGGGACCATTGCGGATTTGATTCACTACCGCATGACCAATGAGCAAACGGTTGAACGTATTGATCAGCAAACACTTGATACTGAATACGGCACATTTGAGTTGTTCCGTTACCGTGAATTGGGGAATCCAGATATTCATTTGGCATTGGTGAAAGGTGAACCTAAAGCAGGTATAACCACCGTTCGCGTACATGGTTTTAATCCAACACGGGATTTGCTTAAACTGAATAAACAAGATGGCGAAGCCGCTTGGAATTTAGATAAAGCACTAAAAACTATCGCCAATAGCGAACGCGGTGTATTGGTGTGGATTGGTCAGCGCCACTTGTCGGATTTGGGTCCTGCACTTGAAGCGCTAACTACACCTAAACCAAGTAAATCAAACGCAGCATTGTCACAGCAATATCAAACGATTGGTGTTGGTGCACAAATTTTGCGTGATTTAGGCGTAGAGAAAATGAAACTTCTCAGCTCACCATTACGCTTCAACGCATTATCAGGGTTTAACTTAGAAGTGGTTGAATATGTCACCGCTGAACAAAGTTCTGTTTAATTATTCTTATTACATATCGAGGTTGCTATGGCGATTCGCCGTATTGAAGGTTTGTTACATCTCGCGAGCGAAGACCGTTACGCGATTTTAGTTGGACGTTTTAACAGCTTTGTTGTTGAACATTTATTAGAAGGTGCAATTGATACGTTGCATCGTCATGGTGTTAGCGACGATAATATCACTGTTGTTCACGCACCAGGCGCATGGGAACTTCCAGTTGTGGCTAAAAAATTAGCAGCTTCTGGTAAATTCGATGCTGTCATTGCTCTCGGCGCAGTGATTCGTGGTAGCACACCACATTTTGACTTCGTTGCAGGCGAATGTGCCAAAGGTTTAGGTGTCGTTGGTTTAGACACTGGCTTACCTGTGATCAACGGTGTATTGACTACGGATAGTATTGAACAGGCGATTGAACGCTCTGGTACAAAAGCAGGCAATAAAGGTGGTGAAGCTGCCCTTACTGCAATTGAAATGGTTAACTTGCTAAAGGCGATCTAAAGCATGTCGCAGACACTCCAAGCTACTTATGCAGCGAAACGCAAAGCACGTCGTTTTGCTGTACAAGGGATTTATGAATGGCAAATGAGCCACAACCCGATGCACGAAATCGAGGCACGTACACGTGCTGAAAATGCCATGCATAAAGTGGATCTAAGCTATTATCATGAATTGCTCACGCAAGTGATTACAAATCATGAAGCATTGGATGCGTTATTGGTTCCAGTCCTTGATCGCGAGATCAATGCATTGGACGGTGTTGAACTAGCAACTTTGCGTTTAGGCGCATACGAATTGAAAGAACATCTTGAAATTCCGTATCGAGTTGTCTTAGATGAAGCTATTGAGTTAGCAAAACACTTTGGCGGAGCAGACAGTCACAAATACATCAATGGTGTATTAGACCGTTTATCGCAAAGCCTGCGTGAAGCAGAAAAGCAACAAGCTAAATAAGTTGTTGTTGAAATGGCTGAGTTTTCTATCATTGATACTTATTTCAATCGACCCGATCCACAGGGTGTCGATGTAGGTGTCGGTGATGACTCAGCCCTGCTCACCCCTCCTGCTGGCCAGCAATTGGTCATTTGTACAGATACACTTGTCGCGGGTCGACATTTTCCACTTCACACTTCTCCGCATGCCATTGGTTGGAAATGTGTTGCAGTTAATCTGTCAGACATTGCTGCAATGGGAGCAAAACCACACAGTATTTTACTCGCACTGAGCTTACCCCAAATTGATCATGCTTGGCTCAAAGCATTTAGCCAAGGCTTATATGATTGTTGCGATCAATTTGGAGTACGCTTAATCGGCGGTGACACCACACAAAGCCCACATTTAACGTTATCGGTTACGGCACTGGGTTGGGTCGACCAAAATCAAGGTATTCTTCGTTCAGGCGCACAGGTCGGTGACTTGATTTGTGTCAGTGGTACAGTTGGTGATGCCGCGTTTGCTTTAGAGCATCTTGGCCACGCATTACAACAGCGTTTGGATTATCCAACGCCTCGCTGCGAATTAGGTACACAACTTAAAAACTTTGCGCATAGCATGATTGATGTGTCTGATGGTTTAGCACAAGACCTTGGGCATATTTTGAAAGCATCCCAAGTTGGTGCTAGATTACATCTCGATCAACTGCCAATTCATGAAGCACTTCACCATTTGCCAGATGAACAACAATACCAATATGCACTTGCAGGTGGTGATGACTATGAATTGTGTTTTACAATAAGCCCTCAAAACTACGAAGCTTTCTTGCAAAACAAGCCTCAAACGCCAACGACAATCATTGGTAAAATTATAGACAATCACGCTTTGATTTTTGATAAAGATGGCAAAGATCATCAGGTTCAATTTAATGGATATCAACACTTTGCATAAACCGCCTATTCAATTTAAAAAAATGAATTGGACTGAACGCTTGATCGTCTTTACTGGCGTGGGTTTCGGTTCAGGGTTACTCCCAAAAGCGCCAGGCACTTTTGGATCAGCTTTTGCACTACTTTTTATCCCCATTTGGATGATGATCGGTTTCAACTACAGCATGATTGCTATGGTGATCATGTCAATGATGGGTATTTATCTCTGTGGTCGTACAGCCGACATTATGGGTGTACACGATGATGGTCGAATAGTATGGGATGAATTTGCAGGGCAATCTATTACTTTTCTTCCCCTGATTTATTTAGGACAAATGAGTTGGGTCTGGGTTCTTGTTGGTTTTGGTTTATTCCGTTTGTTTGATGTTTGGAAACCTTGGCCGATTCGTGTCATTGATCGTCGCGTAGAGGGCGGCTTTGGCATCATGTTAGATGATATTATTGCTGGTCTATGGGCAGCAATCTGCATCATCATTTATTTATATATTGATATGGCTTAAGCCAAATTGTAAGGGTACTTTATGTCTACCACTGTTGTTATTCTTGCTGCAGGTAAAGGCACGCGTATGCGTTCGCAACTACCAAAAGTACTTCAACCTTTAGCAGGTCGTCCATTATTAGGACATGTCATTGAAACAGCGAAAAAAATAAAAGCTAAAAATATTATTACCATTTTTGGTCATGGCGGTGATCGCGTTCAAAGTGCCTTTGCGCAAGAAAATATTCAATGGGTTGAACAAACAGAGCAACTGGGTACAGGTCATGCGGTTAAAGTAACTCTTCCAGTTTTACCCAAAGAGGGTATTTCTCTCATTTTGTCGGGCGATGTCCCTTGCGTGCAAGAACGCACCTTACAACGCCTGGTTGATGTCTCGACTGAAACAGGCATTGGAATTGTGACTTTAACCCTTAGCGACTCTACAGGTTATGGTCGTATTGTGCGTTCGAACAATAAAATCCAAGCCATTGTTGAACATAAAGATGCTTCTGATGAACAACGTCAGATCAAGGAAATCAATACTGGGATTTACTGTGTTAGCAATGCGAAATTGCATGAATGGTTGCCAAAACTGTCTAATGACAATGCTCAAGGTGAATACTATTTGACAGATATCGTAGCGATGGCATTGGCTGATGGCATGGAAATCGCATCTATTCAACCTGAACTGGC
Organism: Acinetobacter sp. CY73; assembly: GCF_059515865.1. Classification (NCBI taxonomy): domain Bacteria; kingdom Pseudomonadati; phylum Pseudomonadota; class Gammaproteobacteria; order Moraxellales; family Moraxellaceae; genus Acinetobacter; species Acinetobacter sp. CY73. The sequence continues at coordinate 25,827 of NZ_JCAKMZ010000007.1, forward strand.
TTTTGAAGTTGAAGGTGTGAATGATCGAATTCAATTGGCTGCTTTAGAGCGTGAATTCCAAAATTACCAAGCGAAACAACTCATGCAACAAGGCCTGCATTTAATTGATCCAGCTCGCTTTGATTTACGTGGTCATTTGACGGTTGGGCAAGATGTTCGTATTGATATCAACGTGATTATTGAAGGTCAATGCAGCTTTGGCGATAACGTTGAAATCGGTGCAGGTTGTGTGATTAAAAATACTCATATCGCTGCTGGAACTAAAGTTCAGCCTTATAGCGTCTTTGAAGATGCAATCATTGGTGAGGATGTTCAAATCGGTCCATTTGCACGGCTACGACCAGGGGCAAAGCTGGCCAATGACGTCCATATTGGCAACTTTGTCGAAGTCAAAAACACCACTATAGGCCTAGGCTCTAAAGCCAATCACTTTAGCTATTTAGGTGATGCTGAGATCGGTACAGATTCTAATATCGGTGCCGGTACCATTACTTGTAATTATGATGGTGCAAATAAACACAAAACCATTATCGGTGATCATGCTTTTATCGGCACCAATAACTCATTGGTTGCTCCAGTTAAGATTGGTCATGGTGCAACCACAGGTGCTGGTTCCGTGATTACACATGATGTGGCAGACCATAGTCTTGCTTTTGAACGTGCCAAACAAATTGTTAAAGAAAACTATCAACGTCCCCAAAAGACTAAGAAATAAGAGGAATTAAATATGTGCGGAATTGTCGGTGGCGTTGCTGAACGTAGTATTACCAATATTTTAATCGAAGGTTTAAAGCGCCTTGAATACCGTGGTTATGACTCTGCGGGTCTAGCATTGGTCAATCAAGGTCAAGTGTTACGTCAACGCCGTGTTGGTAAAGTCGTTAACCTTGAAAATGCAGTCAATGAAGCTGAAATCGTCGGTTCATTAGGCATTGCTCATACGCGTTGGGCAACTCATGGTAAACCCACTGAAGATAATGCGCATCCGCATATTTCAGGTCATGTTGCGGTTGTTCATAACGGCATCATTGAAAACTACCAAGAGCTGAAAGATGATCTTGAAGCCTTAGGTTATGTATTCAGCTCTCAAACGGACACCGAAGTGGTTGCACATTTGGTGCATGATGCTCTGAAATCATCGCCGAACTTACTCAAAGCGGTTGAGCAAGTCGTTCCTCAGCTCAAAGGTGCTTTCGCACTGGGGATTGTACATACCGATTATCCGGATGAATTAATCACAGTTCGTGAAGGTTCACCTTTAGTGATTGGTGTGGGTATCGGTGAGAACTTTATTAGCTCAGACCAATTGGCTTTACTCCCAATTACCAATCGTTTTATTTACCTTGAAGAAGGTGATATTGCACGTTTGACTCGTGATTCGATTGAAGTCTTTGTCAATGGTCAGCCCGTTGAGCGTGCTGTTAAGGAGCTTGATGCAACCGTCAGCAATGCATCAAAGGGTGAATATAAGCACTACATGCTCAAAGAAATTTATGAGCAACCTGAGGCGATTCAACAAACCATTTCTCAAGCATTGAATGGTAATGTTTTGCGCGATGAGTTCTTGAAAAATGCTGATGTTGATTTTAGTCAAATTCAAAATGTGCAAATTATCGCCTGTGGTACCAGTTATCACGCAGGTATGATTGCAAAATATTGGTTTGAGCAGTTAATTAATTTACCTTGCCAAGTTGAAATCGCAAGTGAATTCCGCTATCGCACCCCTGTGATTGTGAACAATACGCTTTACGTGTGTATTTCTCAATCAGGTGAAACAGCGGATACTTTAGCTGCGCTTCGTGATACGCAACGACGCGCTACAGAAAAGAATATTCATATTGCGACCATGACGATTTGTAACGTTGCAACATCTTCGATGGTTCGCGAAACCAACCATAGCTTGTTGACGCTTGCAGGCCCTGAAATTGGTGTTGCTTCAACGAAGGCTTTTACAACACAACTTGCAGCTTTGATGTTACTGGTACTCAAAGTCGGTCAAGTGAAGCAGACAATTGCTGCCGACCAAGTTTCTGAGATTATTTCTGGTCTATGGCATTTACCTAAAGTGATTTTAGATACTTTACAGAAAGATAAAGAGATTTTGCGCTTATCTGAATTGTTTGTAGAGAAAAATCACTGTCTATTCTTAGGTCGTGGTACTGAGTTCCCAATCGCTTTAGAAGGTGCATTGAAACTCAAAGAAATTTCTTATATTCATGCGGAAGGTTATGCGGCGGGTGAATTAAAGCATGGTCCTTTGGCATTGGTTGACAATGACATGCCTGTCGTGATTCTTGCGCCTAAAGATGACATGCTGGATAAGCTCAAGTCGAATATGGAAGAAGTTCAAGCCCGTGGTGGTGAACTGTTTGTATTTGCTGATGAACATAGCGGAATCAAAGAAAAAGACCGTCAGCATGTAGTACTTGTTCCTTCAATCAGCCCTCTGCTTGCGCCAATCGTTTACAGTATTCCTGTGCAATTGCTGTCTTACCATGTTGCGGTACTGCGTGGTACAGATGTCGATCAACCCCGAAATCTCGCAAAATCAGTGACGGTCGAATAATTTTTTTCCATAAAAAAGAGAGCTTTGTATGAGAGTAATAAAGTTTCATACTAAGTAATAAAGTCTCATACTGAGTAATAAAGTGTAATACTGAATTGCTCAAAAAATCCACACAAGCTATGCTCTAAACAGCATGATGTGTGGATTTTTTTATGACCAACTTTAAGAACACACAAAATCATGAACTCAAAATTCAAAAATGGATTAAAGAAGGACGAGGACAGGGTTTTGGAAATAGCTATAAACCTTGGCTCACAATTCGAGATGTGAGTTCAGAAGGTCGATCTCACCGAGTTTTTGGTCATAAAAGCCAAAGAACTCATCACCTTCTTTCGGATCTAGAACTTTCTACTTTTCTATTACTAGAATGGCATTCAACGACTATCGATATTCGAGAACAATATCCCTTAGACCTCGATCAAACTCTAGAAATTGCAAAAACAATTGGAATTCCTCACCCTAGATTTGGGAAACACCATCAAATCATGACAAGTGATTTTTTAGTGGATACACATAATTCAATAACACCTAAATTTGTAGTCCAAGTTAAATATTCAAATGCTCTCAATGATCCACGCACAATAGAAAAAATAGAAATTGAGCGACAATATTGGAAACAGCAAAACATACCTTTTTATATTTTTACCGAGCACCAAGTTCCTAAAACTGTCAGCCAGAACATTCAATGGTTGTACAGTTCAATAAATACTATCGAACTGACTGAACAAGATACGTTAGATAAACTTAACTTTTATGCAGATATTTTCATTAAAAATAAATCTAAAAAGATTAATGAATTAGCGAGAACCATTGATCAAAAGTATCATTTTGAGTTAGGACAATCGTTAAGAGAAATTAGAGACTTGCTTGCTCAAAGGTATTTCATATTTGATCTTAATATTTCTTTTAAGGATTTAAATACAGACCATATTCAATTGGGTGAGCTTAATATTTGGAATGAGGTACTTCATGCTGAAAATCAATGAAGTATTAAGCTTTGAAAACTCTTTATTTAGGATTTTAATGATCCTACCTTACTCTGTGATTTGGATTAGTCTTGACCTTGAAAATGCTTTTCCAATTGAAATTAGTAGAACAGAAATCTTAAAAGGTTTGGAAGATGGCAATATTGAAAGAGCAATAGACCCACATGAGTCACTTGCTTTCATTCAGCCTGAGAAGGAATCAGTACAAGAAATAAAACGTGACCAAAATTATGCCCTTATTTATCCTCTGATCTCTCATGAATTATTTTATATTCCAGTTCAAAGAGGAAAAATAATTAGTGAAATCATGAATCAACATGAAGTCACCAAACAAACTATTTATCGCTTAGCTCGCAGATATTGGCAAAGAGGACAAACTCCTAATGCATTGCTTCCCGATTACAGAAATAGTGGAGCTAAGGGTCAAAAAAGAACAGCTAAAGACAAAAAATTAGGTCGACCTCGTATCTATAATAGTGAACAAGGCATTAATGTTAATGAAGACATTGAAAAACTTTTCTATCGCACCATTAAATTATTCTTTTTAAAAGACAACAAACATTCACTCCCATTTGTATATCGAAAATTTCAAACCACATATAAAAATCTCTATCCTGATATAGCAGAATCAGATATTCCAACAATATGGCAGTTTAAGTATTACTATGAAAAAGAATTCAAAAAAATTGAAAGCATAAAAGCTCGTATTGGCACATCCAACTACCGAAAGGACTATCGTCCTTTGCAATCAACGTCTAACTCTCAAGCCTTAGGCCCTGGTGCACGTTATGAAATTGATGCCACGATCGCTGATATTTATCTTGTTTCAAATTCAAATCCAGAAAGTATCGTTGGTAGACCCACCATTTACTTTGTAATTGACGTCTTCAGTAGGTTAGTCGCAGGCTTTTATATAGGTTTTGAATCACCTTCATATTTAGCTGCAATACAAGCATTGAATATAGCGATGACCGATAAGGTTAAGTATTGTGCTGAGTATGGGATCTCAATTCAGCCAGAAGATTGGCCAGCTGTTGGTCTACCTGATGCTTTACTCGCGGATCGAGGAGAGCTATTAGGCTATCAAATTGAAGCCTTAGAAAAAACTTTCGCTGTAAGACTCGAAAATGCGCCAGCTAGACGTGGTGATGCTAAAGGCATAGTGGAACAAGCTTTCAATACATATCAGGCTTATTTTAAAAAAGAAGGTAAGGGAAAAGGTGTTGTTGAAGACACCACTGTAAAAAAGACTGGTGGTAATGATTACCGTCAAGATGCCACATTAAATATTCACCAATTTACTGAAATCATTCTTGCCTGCATCATCTCGCATAATCAATTTCATGTGCTAAAGACGTATGATCGTGAGCCAGACATGCCTAATGACTTACCAACTATTCCCTTACATTTATGGAATTGGGGTATTCAAAACAGAACAGGAAAATTGAGAAGTGTTCCAGAAGAAGCTATCAGAATCGCATTATTGCCACGTACTAAAATCACAATATCAGACTTAGGCATCAAAGCATTTGGTCTTTACTACCTAGCGAAAGAAGTACTTGATCTCGGTTGGTTACATCGTAAAACAGGAAGTTCTCGTCCTCAAAACCTTGAAGCTGCATATGATCCTTACTCAGTGAATAAAATTTATATTTTTCCGAAAGATAATAGTCTCGAATATTGGATAGGTTCTCTCTCCGATCGATCGAGAGAATTTAAAGATTGTACTTTGTGGGAAGTCAAAGAAAGGCAAAAAGCCCAAAAAGAGCACCTTGTACGGCACGAACTAGAGGCTTCAAAAAAACGAAGAGAGCTTGAAGCTTTTATCAGTGAGAAACTTAAAACTAAGCATCCGAAGAGTCCAATTAAACCATCTCAACGAATCGCTGAAATAACTGAAAATAAAGCAAAAGAAAAAAATATTGAACGCAAAGCTAAGGTAAAACAGCAAGAAATAGTGGATACAAATATTATTCCAATGCCTAAACTAAAAACCTCAATTAAGCCTCAAGATGCTGAAGCGGTTCATTATCCAGACTTAACAGACGAATTATTTGGTGAGGATGACTAAATGACTTTGCCATTAAATTTTATTCAAGCACGTTACACACCCAGTTTTGGTGAATATAAAGACAATCCATTTATTGAAGCTCTTCCACCTATCATGCAAGAAATTGCAGATATCAAAGCTAATCTGATTGGTAAAGTGGACTTTAACCCTGAAGATATTCTGAGATCTAAGAACGAAAGAATCCATCTTTCATCTCAACTTCTTCATCAATTTTTTCAACCCATTACTCGGCATATTTCATTAGAACAAAAAATTGCAATATTAATTCGTCAAGGCTATGTCGGGCGTAATATTGCTGATGGTAAATTGCACCAACATTTACAAAATGGTTATGAGCGTATTATGTCGGGAGATATTAATGCCTTTCGTTTTGATGCACCAAAATCTACAGCCTTAAGCTATTCACTGATCGGTTGTTCAGGAAGTGGCAAAAGTACAACCCTACAGCGAATTCTGAACCTTTATCCTCAAGTGATTTATCATGAAAAATATAACTTCACTCAACTCGTTTATCTAAAAATAGACTGCCCTCATGATGGCTCATTGAAAAATCTATGTTTACATTTCTTTAAGGCGATTGATGTTGCATTAGGAACAGATTTTGAAAGAAAAGTTGCCTTAAAAAGATTAGGAATCGAAGCTCTACTAAACTATATGCGTCAGATTACCAATACCTACGCTATTGGTGTACTCGTCATTGACGAAATCCAACATCTGAGTGTTAAAAATTCAGGTGGTGCTGAAAAAATGCTGAACTTCTTTGTCACATTAATCAATGTGGTAGGTTTGCCAGTGGTTATGGTCGGCACACCCAAAGCCAAATTTATATTTGATGGAGATCTGCGTTCAGCGCGTCGTGGGGCTGGCTTTGGGGCTGTTATATGGGAACCTATGAAGAACAATCCCCCATTATCAAATACCGCGACTAGAACAGAATGGATGGCTTTCACCAATGCCCTTTGGAAATACCAATGGCTAACCAATAAAGAACAACTGAGTGAAGAAATTCGAGACTGTTGGTATGAACTCTCTCAAGGCGTACTGGATATAGTCATCAAGCTTTTTGTCTTGGCTCAATGCCGAGCGATCATGACAGGATTAGAAAGAATAACGCCTAGTTTACTTAGACAAGTCTATGAGGATGAACTCAAATTTGTCCATCCAATGATAGAAGCGCTCAAGTCTGGAGATCCTAATCGCATCGCACTTTATTCCGATTTAACTATTCCATATGTGGACAAAACCTTACTTCTACTTCAGAAAAAAATAGAAGAAGAACAAGAAAAAGTTGAACAATATAATGGAAACATACATGCACAAAGATTGCATAACCTACTGATTGCCACTGGATATCCAGAATCTAAAGTAATTTCTGTAATCAAAAAAGCCTTTGTCGATTTCCCTCATCTCAATATGCAAGAGCTCATGCCTATCGTTTCGAATTGGCTCACTGAAGTTGAGGCGAATAAAGAAACAAAACCAGAAAAAATGAATCTCAGAAAAATAAAACAAAGTGAATGGATGAGCTTACCGTCAGATGATTTAAGGTTTAAGTTTTCTCAAAAGCAAAAATCCCAAAATTTTTATGACATTCTTCAATCAAGCGATTTAATTTTTGATACTCAAACTTGGGTGCAATCAATGTAATAGTGGAATTGGTATGTTGAATTTTCCTACACCATATCCTAACGAGTTAATTTACAGCACGATAGCTAGAGCTGGAATTCATCATGCTATTACAAGCCCTAAGCAATTACTTGAAGAAGTATTTGCTAATCGTAAGGTTATTGCCACGATTGATTTACCTAGCCATCTAATATGCCTTTTAACGCATTTATCACCGAACTACACACTTGAAAAGATTGTTTATGAACATACACTTTTTCCAATCCACGCTCTATTTTCTCCTGAAAATACACGGTTAAAATGCCTTCACTGGATGGGGAGTCAATCAAAAGGTTCTATCCATCTAGCATTAGGGGTTGCGGCATCCAAAGTTAAGCAAATATCAACGCATCGATATTGTCGCCATTGCTTAGAAGACCAATATCGCCAATATGGAGAATTTTTTTGGTCAAGAGTTTGGTACATCCAAGGCGCAAATTGCTGTAGCAAACATAAAGTTAAATTGTCAGAATTTTTACCACCAGCCTATTTGAATGGACGACATCAATTTATTCCTGCAAGTTTTATCCTGGATCGCAAGCAACCTAATTACCCTGCTCATGAATTAGATCTAATCGTGAGTAGGCGTGTTGATGAGCTGTTAAACCTTCCTCCAACAACATCACCTACCTTTCATCAATGGAGTCAACTCTATCAGCGTACTGCAAAACGATTAGGTTTCAACAGAGGTTCTAAACACATTGATCATTCAAAAATTCATCTAGCAGTTATAAAAACATGGGATTTAAAATGGTTACAGCAACATCACCTAGATGAACTGGAGTCTGAAACATGTTGGCTTAGAGCTATTTTTAGAAAGCATCGTAAGTCATTCAGTTATCTTGAACATATTATCGTCTTAGAGACGTTTTTACCTAAAGGCTGGACATGGGTAGCCATTCTGGGTGAAATTCATCAATTACCTGCTAACCCCTCTAATACTGATATACCTATTCAAAGAACTAAGTGCAAAGACATATTAGTATTCAAAGAAAAACGTAATGAATGGATGTCTTTGATTAAAAATTTTGGAATAAAACCTTCTAGAGCCAAAAATGCTGCTTTATATGCATGGCTTTATCGCAATGATAAAACTTGGTTACTCACAAAAAATAAAAGCTTTTACGCTTTGCCCGCAAGTATTCCAAAGAAAGTAGATTGGCCTCTGAGGGATTGGCACATGGTGAGGCGATTATTCAAAATATTCTATCAATCATTAGACGATTTAAATTTACCTAGACAATCAAGAAATTGGTACTTAAGACAACTACCGCAACACTCCACCGTAGAGAAAAACCTATATCAGCTGCCCTTAACACATAAATTTCTGAGCACTTTTTCAGAAGATATTAGTAGTTATCAAATCCGAAGAATTACTCGGGCGATTATTCAGTTTCAAAAGAATAATCAACACCTAGCGAGTTGGCAATTATTACGACATTCAGGATTAAGTGAAAAAAGATTAACCAATGAAACGCTTAAATTCCTAAATCAAATTAAAAGGATCGATCATGGCCAAGATAAGTCACATCGCTAAGAATATGAAAATTAAAAAGATTGGTTCTTTGTTTAAAAAACATAACTCAGGCAGTTGGGCTATAAACCTAGCTTTGGAAAATGAAAGTAAGAATACTGAGTCAACTTACACTAATTTCTCCAATGCAAAATTATTAAGAAAAAATAGTCACATCAACCCCACTCAAGAATATCCCAAAGGCTACAATTTACGCTTTAAAATTCGTTCAACTCAAGATTGGCTATCTTCTGTCAATAATTCAAACTTACCCAAAGAAAAGTTTGTAGAACATTATTTCTTGTTTAATGCAGTGCGTATAGATCAATTCGGTCAGCCCATGTCCGAAACTATCAAAATTAAGCTCCCTCAATTTGAGCTCGCTCGATCTCTGTTTTTCTACACTCCATATTTAGCAAGAGCAGCAATCATAGAGAATAGTTTGAGTATCGATTTCGATATTGTTTCAAATCCAGATCATTATCTTATCAATATTTTACCAGCCTGCTCATATCCAATTTCTCATTTCAATGATTCAGGTATCCGACGCATCTTATCTTGGATTCTTCTTGATCCAGATATTCGACAATCTTTTGAAAGTATCAGTCAGTTTTGTACGCAATATGGCTATGACTTTGACCAATACCGAATATGGAGTTTTTGTTTTAATCCCCCCCAACTCAATGGAGTGATCTTTAATACACATGGCTATTACAAAGCTGAAACATCAGAGTTTTTTGTCAATGAAATTTCAGGTTTTGAAAGGATATCAAGTCGTATTTCAAAAGAAGTTGAGTTCTATAGCAATAAATTCATTGAGTCTAAATCAGGAGGGAAAGGTGAAAACTCTTCAGGAACTAAAAATAACGGAAAAGAACCGACCATCAAAGATGATGAAGATGGCAATAGCGATGATGTTCAAATCATTGATGTTGTACCGACACACTTCGACTTCCTAGAAGCAATTGAAACACGTAAAACTTCAAAAAAATCTAGACATAGAAACCATGGTACAAAAGATCAAGACCTACCATCTAACAATGCAAGACCGCAAGTCAGTACTAATGAGCCTATTTCTGAGGGTACTATCCCCTCTGCTGAATTTAATGGTGTTGAAGATGAAACTGAAGATCTTCATCTGTATCTTGATCGATTTTCTGCATTTCAACAAATGATTGATTTGTTTTGCAAAGAAAACTCAGTTAAAAATTTTAGCTTTCAACTTCACAAATTACCTAACATTCAAGGCCACTCCAAACATATAAAGACTGATGGTAATCCTAGATGTGTCGCAGAAGTCAGTTTTCAATTTAATGGTCAAAATATTGTGATCTTAGAAGTAGATACTTCTGACAATAAGAAACCTATCTCAACTCGTGTTTTATCGCTTAAAGACATGAATCAATGGAACCAAACTGATCGAGCAAAAGTATTTGAGCTAGTAATTACTCAATGTTTACGTTGGCCAAAAGGCATTTTTAAACATATTAGCTCTAAAAATAGTACGTTAAACCACCCCAGGATGAATTCAAAGAATCAGGAAATATCCGATTCTGAATTGGCTCATTGGGCAAATCGTATGACATTAATCCTTAATGCTAATACATAATTTTCTAAAATTTCTTAATGAAATTAAGTTTGTGATTCACAAATTTAACTTTGTTTAATTTGTTAAGATAATTGGCATATATCCTCTTTGTAATTAAAGACTATGAACGCAGTTGAAATTGAAGCGGCCGTATCCGAGCTCGCAGCAAAACCTTTTGATGCTCAAGAGTTTGCTTTTGATTTTTTAAGAGCATTTAGTAATAAAGAAACAACAATAAAAAAACTTCGGGCGGGTCAAAGCAACTCATCAGATATTCAAAATGGTGTATTACAGCGTAACCATATTCATATTGCCGTATGTAACCAAGACAAAGTATCTGAAGTCTTAAAGGCTTTGCGAGAAAGTAAAACAACAGAAAAAGCAAAAGCCAAATTCATTCTTGCCACTGATGGCTTGAATTTACAAGCTGAAGATTTAGTTTCTGGCGACACGATTAGTTCAAATTTTTCTGAGTTTGCAGAGCATTTTGGTTTCTTTTTACCTCTGGCTGGTATTTCTACAATTCGGGAGATTAAAGATAACCCGATTGACGTACGTGCAACGGGTCGTCTCAATAAGCTTTACATTGAACTTTTAAAAGAGAATCCAGATTGGGCCACTGAAGAACGTCGCCAAGATATGAACCACTTCATGGCTCGTTTGATTTTCTGTTTCTTTGCTGAAGACACAGAAATTTTCCAACCAAGTGGTATTTTCACTCAAACCATTGAACAAATGTCTGAGCGTGATTCAAGTAATACCCATGAAGTGATTAGTACTTTATTTCATGCAATGAACGTTGATTTTTCTGAGCGAGAATCGACAAAACTACCTGTATGGGCAAAAAGATTCCCTTATGTAAATGGTGGCTTATTCTCGGGCAGTACTGAAGTACCTAAATTCTCTAAGATAGCCCGTACTTACTTGTTACATGCAGGTGAGTTGAACTGGCAAAAAATCAATCCAGATATTTTTGGTTCAATGATTCAGGCAGTCACCAATGATGATGAGCGTGGTTCATTGGGCATGCACTATACTAGTGTGCCAAATATTTTAAAGGTGTTAAACCCTCTATTCTTAGATGATTTAAACGAGCAATTAGAAACATCAAAGGAAAGTCCTTTAAAGTTACTCAATTTACGTAAACGTATTGCACGTATCCGTGTATTTGACCCTGCATGTGGATCGGGAAATTTCCTCGTTATTGCTTATAAAGAACTTCGTAAAATTGAGGCTAAAATTAATAAGCTTCGTAATGAAGATGGACGTGCAACTGATATTCCATTAACGAATTTCCGTGGTATTGAGATCAATAGTTTCCCTGCTGAAATTGCACGTTTAGCTTTGGTGATTGCTGAGTATCAATCGAATGTTCAGTACTGTGGTCAGATTGAGGCATTGCAAACAGTATTGCCACTTTCTAAAGAGAACTGGATTATTTGTGGCAATGCTTTACGTTTGGATTGGTTAAGCATTTGTCCACCAACAGGTAATACGGTGAAAGTTGTTGCTGATGATTTATTTGAGACACCGTTAGCACAGACTGAAATTGATTTCGAAAATGAAGGTGGGGAAACCTATATTTGTGGTAATCCACCTTATTTAGGTTCTACTTGGCAGGATGAAGACCAAAAAAGTGATCTCGATAAGCTATTTAAAACTAGCACTAAAAATTGGAAACTACTAGATTATGTGGCAGGATGGTTTATCAAGGCTGCTTTATATCACTCAGTAGATCACAAATCTAAATCGGCTTTAGTTTCAACCAACTCTATTTGCCAAGGACAACAAGTCGGTATCCTATGGCCCTTAATTTTTGAAAAAAATATTAATATTAATTTTGCATATACAAGTTTCTCATGGGCAAATTTAGCCTCTCATAATGCTGGCGTTACTGTAATAATTGTAAGTTTAGGAAAGAGTAACAATAATCCAAAATTATTATATAGTGGTAATAAGGATGATAAGTTACTTGAGAAAAAAGTCAGTAATATTAATGCCTATCTAGTAGGAGGTGAAAATATTATTGTTAAAAAACAGTCAAAGCCTATTTCCTCACTAACAGTTATGTCATCTGGGAATAAACCCGTTGATGGTGGAAATCTTTTACTTACTGCAAATGAAGTTAATCAATTAAATTTAACAGATAATCAAAAGCTGAAATTTGTTAGAAAAGTTTATGGTTCTGCTGAGTTTATTAGAGGATTACAACGATATTGTCTATGGATCGAAGATGACAATTTAAATGAAGCTCTACAAATACCTGCTATTCGTGAAAGGATTGAAAAAGTTAAGCAAATGCGCTTAGCCAGCCCAGACATAAGTGCAAATGAGATGGCGAATAAATCTCACCAATTTAGAGAAATGTATACTGCTAAAACACATACAATTATTGCTCCAGTAACTTCTTCTGAAAATAGAGAGTATTTGCCAGTAGGTTTAATTAGAAATAATGAAATTGTTTTGAATACTGCTTGTGCTGCCTATGATGCCCCCTTGTGGAATTTATCTATAACTGCTTCAAAACTTATGCAAGTGTGGGTAGGAACTGTCTGTATTCGAATGCGTACGGATTTTAGATTCACGCCTACATTGGGTTGGAATACTTTTCCAGTTCCAAGTCTTACAGAAAAAAATAAAGCTGATTTAACTCGCTGTGCTGAAAATATTTTATTGGCTCGTGAAGCACATTTCCCTGCAACAATTGCAGATCTTTATGATCCAGAAAAAATGCCAGAAAACTTACGTTTAGCACATGAAGAAAATGATGAGGTGCTAGAACGCATCTATATTGGCCGTCGTTTTAAAAATGACACAGAACGCTTAGAAAAACTATTTTCAATGTATACAGAAATGACTTCAAAACAAGCTGAGAAGAAAAAAGCATGACAACTTCAGAAAATCCAACAAACCAACGAACTGTCCCTGCTGTTTCCATCAAAACAGCTTGTACAGGCGTATCAAATAAAGCCAATGAACTTGGTATGCGTCCAATGCAGGAGCGTGCCTATGATAAACGTGGTGAACAATACCTACTAATTAAATCACCACCAGCATCGGGTAAATCACGTGCATTAATGTTTATTGCTTTAGATAAATTAGCCAATCAAGGGATTCAGCAAGCACTTATTGTGGTGCCTGAACGTTCTATTGGGAGTAGCTTTGCAGATGAAGAATTAACAAAGCATGGCTTCTGGTCAGATTGGAATGTACAACCACATTGGAACCTCTGTAATGCACCAAATGCTGATGATGAAAAAGTTGCAAAATCAAAGGTGAAGGCTGTTGGTGAATTCCTCGCAGGTGAAGACAAAGTATTAGTGTGTACGCATGCAACCTTCCGCTTTGCTGTAGAAGAGCTTGGTGTTAAAGCATTTGATAATCGACTGATTGCGATAGATGAGTTCCATCATGTGAGTAGTAACCCAGATAATAAACTGGGTGCTCAACTCAGTCAGTTTATGGAGCAAGACAATGCCCATATTGTCGCAATGACAGGCTCATATTTCCGTGGAGACTCTGAGGCAGTTTTATCGCCAACAGAAGAAAATAAGTTTGAGACGGTTACTTACACTTACTATGAACAACTCAATGGTTATACCTATTTAAAAGCATTAGATATTGGATATTTTTTCTATACAGGAAAATACACTAACGCTGTAATGAAAGTTTTAGATCCTACGCTTAAGACCATTATTCATATTCCCAATGTCAATTCTCGAGAAAGTACCAAAACTGGGAAGCACCTCGAAGTTGAACACATCATGGATGCAATGGGGACTTGGAAAGGTGTAGATGAAGAAACAGGTTTCCATTTAATCGAAATGACAACAGAGATGGACAATAAACGTATTTTAAAAGTTGCTGATCTTGTCGATGATAGTGATGCTGCTAAGCGTTCTAAAGTATTGACAGCTCTGAAAGATCCAAAACAACGATTTAACCGTGATCATGTCGATATCATCATTGCATTAGGTATGGCGAAAGAGGGCTTTGACTGGATTTGGTGTGAGCATGCTTTAACAATTGGTTATCGTAGTAGCTTAACTGAGATCGTTCAGATTATTGGACGTGCTACTCGAGATGCTGAAGGCAAGCATCGTGCCAAATTCACCAATTTAATTGCTGAGCCAGATACGTCTGAAAAACTCGTTGTTGAAGCTGTCAATGATATGTTGAAAGCCATTGCTGCCAGTTTGTTGATGGAGCAAGTATTAGCACCTCGCTTTGAATTTACGCCTAAAGATCAGGGTGCATTAGATGGCTTTGATTATGGAAAAGACGGTTATCAAAACGGCAAAACAAATGTTGGTATTAATGGCAAGACAGGACAAGTCCATGTCGAGATTAATGGCCTAAAAAAACCAGAATCTGAAGAAGCCAATCGTATTTGTAAAGAAGATTTGAACGAAATTATTACGGCTTTTGTTCAAAATAAATCTGCTATTGAACGTGGCCTCTTTGACCAAGAAAATATCGTACCTGAAGAATTAACGCAGTTAGCACTGGGTAAAATTGTTCAGGAAAAATATCCAGAATTAGAACCTGAAGATCAAGAAGCTGTACGTCAACATGCCATTGCAGCATTTAACTTGATTCAGCAAGCAAAAAAAGAGCTTGAACAAGCCCAACAAACGCTTGGAGGTACAACAGCTGGCCCTAGCGGAGCTGGAAATCCAGATGATAAACCTGAATCTAACATAGCGTTTATTCAGGGTGTTAAGCGCTTTATGAATGTACGTGATTTGGATATTGATTTGATTGATCACATCAATCCATTCGAATCGGCGTATGCCGTGCTTTCTAAAGCAATGGATGAAGCTACCTTAAGGCAAGTCCAAGCACATATTTCAGCCAAACGTATCAACTTAAGCCCTGAAGAAGCAAAGGAATTGGCAATTCGAGCTGTGCAGTTTAAAAAAGAGCGAGGTCGTTTGCCTGATATAAACTCTCAAGATGCATGGGAGAAACGTATGGCTGAAGGTGTGGCAGCCTTTGCTCGATTCAAGGCACAAGAAAAAGCTAAAGCGAGTTCTTAATCAGGAGAATCAGTGATGGAACGATTGACAGATGATCAAATTCTAAATGAACTCGAAATTCAACTTGAGTTAAAATCTCCAAAGGTATTAACGCCTTTACAGGAACGTTTGATTTCTGGATTTGAAGAAATTAATCACTTCTTTGAAACCCATCAGCGAGTTCCATCACATCATTCAGATGCAGATATTTTTGAAAAATTATGTGCATCTCGATTAGATAAAATCAAACAGAATTATGAAATGAAATCTGTTGTTCTATTCTTAGACAAATTCAATCTCTTAGGTTAAACAAGGTAAATTTATGGCTGATTTTTCTGATGACGAGTTATTGTCAGAGTTGGGAATTGATCTAGCACCAGTTAAGTCAGTGATCTATACAGCTAAAGAAGAACGTTTAATCTCTGGCTTTGAAGAAATCATTCATTTCTATGAAGAGCACAAAAGAATGCCTTCTAATACGGCCGATGCGGATATTTTTGAACGTATCTATGCTGTGAGATTAGCTCAACTCAAACAATCTGATGAAGCAAAAAAGCTGTTAGCTGATTTTGATCAATACAGCTTGTTGTCTGATTCTGATAATGAAAATTCAGATGTAGCAAGTTTAGCAGAGGATGATTTACTCGCTGAATTAGGGATTGAATTGGAAGATGAAGAAAATATTCTTATTCTAAAAAATGTACGGACTCAAGAAGAACGTAAAGAAGCTGAATTAGTTGGTAGACAAAAAGTATGTGAAGATTTTGGAGTATTTGAACCATTATTTAATCAAATCCAAAGCGAGTTAGAAACTGGTATTCGATACACTAAGCGCTATGGGAAAAATAATGTTTTAGAGAAAAATGATTGGTTCATACTCAATGGACAATTAGTGTTTATTGCAGAAATATCGGAATATTTTGAAACATCAGATGGCCATCTTGATGCAAGAACACGCTTAATCTATTCAAATGGCACAGAGAGCAATATTTTAATGCGCTCGTTAACTAAATCTTTATATAAAGATGAAGCTGGTAGACGTGTACTAATTACAAATAATACAGGCCCTTTATTCGTTGAAGAAAACTTACCTAAGTTAGAAAATGAGATTGAAATACAAAGTGGTACTATTTACGTACTTCGTAGCTTATCGAGCAACTCTTTTATTAAAGAACATAAACAAGTTATTCATAAAATTGGCGTAACTACTAGTAAAGTGAATAAACGCATTACTGATGCTAAAAATGATCCTACTTATCTGCTCGCAGATGTAGAACTAGTTGCTAGCTATGCATTACCAGAAAATGTTGTACCTCATAAATTAGAAAAATTGATTCACAAAGTTTTACAATCTGCTCAGTTAGATATCAATATTGAAGATAGATTTGGTAAACCTGTGAAACCGAAAGAATGGTTTTTAGTACCTCTAGAAATTATTGAAGAAATCATTAAACATTTGAAAAATGGTACGATTACTGAATATATTTATGATATTAACAAAGCAACTTTAGTACCTATAACTAAGGAATCAGACTCCTAGCTGGTATTTTTAAACTATCAGCTAGTTGAAAGATTTTTTCTAAAGTAGGATTCACCTCTCCCCTTTCAATCCGTCCTAAATAACTACGATCCATATTACAGAGCAATGCCAATTGCTCTTGTGACATGTTTCGTTCTTTTCGATATTTACGAACAAGTTGCCCAAATTGAATAGTAAGTTCTGACATAAACATTCAAATGCTTAAAAAACAGAACTATCACTATTTGAGGACTATATATCCACGGACTATAATCCTCTTTTTAAGTTTTCTAGTCTTTCATCATGAAACAAATTGCTTCCCCTATCTTTAAATATTTTCTTTTACTTTTATCCCGCAATCAAATTAATGGATGGACATCAAACAAAATTTGGAACAACTTGAATCTTTCAAAAGATGAGAAGCATCAAATCAACAAACAGCAGCTTTATAGACTTCTGAGAAAAATGGTCCGACAAGGACACTTGGCCAAACATATTCATCCTGACAACTCAAGACTTTCAACATTTGTCGAGACAGAAAGTATGAACGCCTTTAGAAAGCAATTTGAAAATCATATCGTGAAACATGATTCAGAAAAACTTGAACTAAAAACTAAAGAATTAAAAGAAAATCAAAAAATTTACGAAAATCAAATCAAAGCTTCTGAACAAGCACTTATAGACTTTCCAGAATTAAGAACTGAAATATTAAGAAGAAAAAACCAATTACTTCATCATATTGAAAAATTAAAAGCCTATAAGGATTTCTTATCTTCACTAAAATAAAATTTCAACATTAGTTAAAATCATTTCTCCGATAATCATTGAGATCTCCCGCCATCACGGCAGATCTTGATTCCTCTAATTCAAAGAATAAAAACGATATATTTCCATTTTTTAATTTCATACTAGAAAAAATGAGATTTAATTCACATTTACACCCTTGGTGTTTTGAAATACAATCAATTAGACAAATAATTCTCATAAATTTTTTAAAATAATGATTAATAATATTTTTAATATTTTGGATAAGCTAGGCTTTGGTGCACAAAAACGTGCCATCAGCATTCAATTTTCAAATGGCTCACTCAACAATCAAGTCCTGATTCAGCGTATAGATGGCAATCATGCCATTAACCAAGGTCTTTCTGCCGAAATCATTTGTTTATCCACCAATCCCTATATCGCTTTAAAAGAATTTATTGGTTGCCAAGTGGCGGTAGACCAAGTCACAGATTCCGGAAAACTCTTTCGCACAACGGGAATCATTACTGGGGCTAGCCAGGGACAGAGTGATGGTGCTTTTGCCATTTATCGATTGACCTTAGAGGATGCGAGCAGTCTTTGGCATAAACGACGCAATAGTCGTGTCTTTATGAATAAGACAGCGGTTGAAATTATTGAGACCTTGTTTAAAGAATGGCAAGGTAAAAGTGCTTTATTTGCTACCAGTTTAAAACTGGATCGCAGTGGACTGAGTAAGAACTATGATATTCGTCCTTTCTCGATGCAATCCAATGAAACGGATTATCACTATGTGACCCGATTGATGCGCGAGGAAGGGATCAGTTGGTTGGTTGATGAAGCGAACTATATGGTCGCAAGTCCAAGTCAAAGTATAGAAGCGCAGAAACTTCGCCTGATTGATAATAACCTACAATACAAGGCTTTAGATCGTCGTGGTGTTCGATTCCATCGCAATAGTGCCACTGAAAAGTATGACACCATTAGCCGTTTCGTGGCTCAACGAACATTACAACCGACAGCCATTCACGTACAACGTTGGCAGGCGGATCTACTCAGTCAAGAAGATGGCAGTGGTTCAGTGATCAGCTCACATTTACACAGCACTCAACGTGACAATGCCAGTCTGAGTCTAGAACAGGCTTGGACGATTTCTCCCGCTTGGATTCGAGATCTAAAGGGTGAAGATCAGGCCACCGCTTCAAGTAATGCACAATTAGAAAAGCTCAATAAACAATTACATGACTACCAAATACTCGATGCAAAATACTTCACTGCATACAGTAATGTCCGAGATACTCAAGTTGGTTATTGGTTCCAACTCAATGATCATCCAGAGTTGGATAAAAACCATAGCGGAAGCGATAAAGAATTCATCATATTAAGTAAGCACTTTTATAATCAGAATAACTTACCCAAAGATATGCAAGATCAGCTTGATCATTTACTCAGTCTGAATCATTGGAGCTTAAGTCAAGACAGTGAACAAGAACGACAAAACAATGAACTTGTTTTAGTGCGTCGCAACATCACGATTGTCCCTGAATATGATCCAGCTGTTCATCGAGCAACTGCACATGTACAACGTGCCAAAGTGGTCAGTGATGGTGAAGAGATTCATGTTGATGAATGGGGACGGATTAAGGTTCGCTTCTTATTTACACGACCTGAAGATCATGGACATGATGGCGGTGCAGGGTCCAATAACAATGATACGGATTCTGCATGGGTGGATGTATTGACCCCTTGGGCGGGTGAAGGTTATGGTGCACGCTTCTTACCACGTAAAGATGAAATGGTGGTCATCGACTTCTTTGATGGTCATATCGATCGTCCTTTTGTAACAGGTCGTATTCATGAGGCTCAAAGAAGCCCGACTCAGTTTGATTTGAAAGGACAACTTCCTGATACCAAAAAAATCAGTGGTATTCGTTCTCAGGAAGTCGGTGGTGGAGGTTTTAACCAACTCCGCTTTGATGATACGACAGGACAAATCAGTAGCCAATTACAAAGCAGTCATGGGGCAACACAACTGAATTTAGGAAACTTGAGCCATCCTAAAGAAACTGCGGAAAGTGAGGGTCGAGGTGAAGGCTTTGAGCTGAGAACGGATCAATGGGGCGCTGTCAGAGCGGGTAAAGGTTTATTAATCAGTGCTGCAAGCCAAGACAGTGCCTCAGATATTCAACTCAATATTGAAGAGCTATTAACACAGTTAAAAGAGTCACTTGATCAACTAAAAACCTTAGAAACCAATGCAAGAACCAGTAAAGCTTTTCAAGATGAAAATTATCAAATTAGCCAAGATCTATTGACTCAAGTTGAAACCACCTTAGAGAAATTTGCGGAACCAAATATCTTAGTCAGTGCACCTAAGGACTTTATAACGGTAAGTCAGCAACACCAGACACATGTGGCCAAAGAAAATATCAAGATGATCTCAGGTAAACAGTTTGATTTAAGTTCATCAGGCGAGTTAACCGCCCATGCAGCAAAAGGCTTAAGTTTTTACACGCAAGAAAATGGCATCAATGCCTTTGCTACTCAAGGCAAGATTAAGATTCATGCACAAAATGATGAGCTGGATTTAGCATCTTTAAAAGACTGCAAGATCATGAGTACTGAAAATGCCGTAACGATTGCCGCAAAAAAAGAAATTATGCTGACCTGTGGTGGAGGCTATATCAAAATTAAACAAGATGGATCAATTGAAATTAATAGCCCTGGATTAGTTGAAGTGAAATCTGCTCAAACCCAGTTTATTAAAGGCACTAAGCATAATTTTCAGTTGCCTAATATTTCCAGCAAAATTTGTATTCCTTGTTTACTCGATGCCGCTAGAAAGGCGCTCCCCTTTGTACATCGGGAGATTTGATATGGACTGTTATGAATTTTTGGATCATATTTTTGAGCAAAACAATGAAACACTAGAATCCAAGCAAGATTCAAATTTCTTTTTACTCATTGATAGTGCCAAACATCACACCTATGTCAAACGGTGGTTAAAGACACAGTCGAAGAGCCAACTCAATCAAATTGGGAATTTATTTCAAGGCACAATTGATGAAAGTTCACCTTTAGAGGTCTCTCCATTGTTATTGGGCATTGATCAAGATAACCATAAAACACTGCAACAGACACTTTTAGTCAGCGAGACTATAGGTTTGTTTGGTCTCATTGAAACATCGTTGTCTAAACAAGCACTCATTAAGCATTTACAGCCCTTTTTACAGGCAGAAATGCCGGACGGTGGGCTGGCTTTGTTTCGCTTTTATGATCCTCTGATTACTCAGGTCTTGGATAAAATATTGGATAAACAGGAACACAAAAAATTATTCAAACCAATCAACAATTGGTGGGTGCAAAAATCAAATAATACCTTTAAGAATTTAGTGAGCGATTGATATGGCAGTTAAATTTACCCAAGAACAAATTGATTCATTCATTACAGATCGCGAAGAAAAGTTAGCGAGTTTTGCTTGGGATGATTATAAAAAAATGTTTCCTGAACGTGCTCAAGAAATTGGTGCAACGGATAGCGATGGTATCGCCTATATGACCAAGGGTGTGAAGAAAGCCAAAATATATATGGCTGGATATGAAAATGATCCTCACTTTAACCGCTGGTTATCAGGTTATTTAGGGCTACAGTTTCATATTGGTGAAAACTTTGATGAGCATCCCTTTACTCATAAAATACTCACAGAAAAGCTATGGCACCCCTATAAACGTGTGGATATTTTAATGAAAATCTTGGCTGTGATCACAGCCGATCCATCACAAAAAGAATTTTATCAAAAACTAGAAGAAATGGTGTGAATTTATGGGTATAGCAGTTCCGGCTCCTTCAATGACAGGGGTTAATATTGGCGGAATATTTTCAAATGGTACAAAAGTTGCTACAGGGGGACTTGGACCTGTAATCGTAGGATTAGGAGCAATATTTGCTTCACAAAGTTTAGGTGAAGATTCAGATAAAATTCCTGGAGTAACAGCTGGAATACCAAGCGATCAAGGATTGAATAATCCAGGTGTGATGATGGGGGGTAAAACTCAAACGCAGTCTCAGTCTAAAGCTGAGGAGAAAGATACTACTTGTACTGCTGATAATCCAAACTGTAAAAAGCAAGAAGAACATCGAGGTAATATTCAATCTCAAGAAGGTACTAATATGCTATGTGGTAAAAATGTCCCTACGCCTAGTGCAGCAAAGTGGCTTTTAAAAACACCGCCTTCACACGCATTTTTAATGTTAGCTATTCAAGCAGTAAGAATGCAAATAAGACAGCTAAAAGGTTCTTCATATCAAAAGGGGGCTGATATTGCAGAAAAAAATATAATTGCTTACTACAGTTCCACATCTAACCTTACACATGGAATAAAAGCTGAAAATGAGGTTTTTTGCTATTTCAATGGCGTATCAAAGAAGAACAGTCCTATGCCATTTAAAGGAAAAGACTCGAGAAGAATTGATGGGTTCATAAGCAAAGGAAGAGCAATCAAATGAATACTTTAAAAGTAATTGAAGGACATGAAGGTTTTCCTTTTTTAAATGCAAATTATGATTTAAATGATTACGTATTGATAAATTTATTTTGGATTCAATATATTTCAAAATTCCTAGACTTATCTAATCCTAACGATTGGACTTATATATATGAAAATTATGACAACTTTGACTCTTTTTCAGAAATATCAATAGATGTGTTGAATATTGTGAATAGATCCACTTTAAAAGCAATAATAATCAACCCCATTGATAATTATCTTTCAAAATTTATGAATGATTTCTTCTCTATTAACATAAGTTTGGAAAAAAAAGTAATTCATGGAGAAGAGCTTAGTTATGAGGTTTTAGATATTTATGCTGACTTAAGAAACAGTAGAACGCAAGATTTTATCGATTATTTTTTGAATCTTTTTTTAATTAAAAAAATAAGTTTAAGTGAAATGGAGTCAATTATAGAAGAGTTTGAAAATACGCATTCTCTTACGAATGGATAATTAAATGTTTTCTTATCAAACTCATCTTAAATCGCATAAGAACTATCCGTATCAAAACTGGAATACGGATGTTCAAGATTACATTTTATTAAATTTATTATGGATTAACTTTGTTAATCAATTTAATTTAAAAGATTGGTATTTTGGCACTGATTATTATGTGAATTTTGATGATGAAAATGATAGAGATTTCTCTACAGATGTTATTTTTATTAAAAATTTATCACTTTTAAAAATGATAGCGATTAGCCCAATTACAAATTATGAAAAACAATTTTCAGATACGAAGTACTATATCGGAATTTTTAAAGATGATGATAACTCAGAAAAAGAATATGACATGCTTTCAATTGACATTGATTTAAAAGAAGAAAAATATCTACCACCTACTGAAAAATTTATTAATTACTTTTTGTCAAAAGATTATAATTTTGATGACATGGAAAAAATGATTGAAAAATTTAATAACTCATTATAAGCGAACAGAATCTAACTGTTTGTAAAAGTTAAATTATGGGATCATGAGCAATCGAATGTTAGATAATCAAATAGCCCTTAAATTACTTAAAAATCATTCAATTTATCCTTTTTCTGATTATAGTAATGATATAAATCAATATACTTTAGCGAATTTTTTTTGGCTATACACTTTAAAAACTTATTTTGATATGAGTAAGTGGACTGATTACGGTGGAGTATATTTAAATTTCGATAATGATCCCGAAATCTCCATACCAATTATTAAAGTCTATAAACTAGAGAAGAAAAAAATCTTGATGATTAATAATATAGGTCATTATGAAGAGCAGTTCAAAGACCCTTATTTTTTAGTAGGAACAGGAATAATTGACGTTGAACTTGACAATAATTTAACCGATGAATTTTATGCCCTAGATCTTGGTGTTGACTTAAGACACGGTAAATCTTTAGATTATGCTTTACATTTCATAAAAAAATTTATTGATGAAAATATTCCTCTAGAAAAAATGGAAATTTTGATTGAAGAGTTTGATCAACAACATGAATCAGAGCTTGAAAGAAAATAATTTCATATAACGATATTGATTTGAGTATGACACTTTATTACTCTATTTTTCTGTAAGAATGAAAAGAAAAGATAATCGGGTATGAAACTTTATTTTTTCTTTCATTATTTGTGAACTATACATATCAATGAGATAAAGCCCACTCAGTATGATACTTTATTACTCTCGTACAAGCTTTGTATGAGAGTAATAAAGTACTTACCTACAAGCTTTAGCTCTCTTTTTTATTCTCTACTTGTTGATCATTTTTCTCAGCTTGTCTCGCCCAATAGGTCGCCAAAGTTGCACCTGAGATATTGTGCCACAAACTAAAGATTGCACTGGGTACAGCGGTGATCGGCGATGCCGCAAAATGCACTGCAGATAATGCCACTCCTAGCCCAGAGTTTTGCATTCCTACTTCAATCGAAATAGCTTTTGCATCCACTTGTGGTAAATCACACAATCTTGCAGCCCAATAGCCTAGAAGTAGACCAAATCCATTATGTAAAAAAACCACGCCTAAAATGAGCAGACCTGACTCTAAAATCTGACTTTTACTTCCCGCAATAATCGTCGCTACGATCAATACAATCGCCACCACAGAAATTAAAGGCATCACTGAAAGATAATGATCGACCTTTTGTTTAAATAAAGCACGAACCATTAAGCCCAAAATAATAGGAAATAACACCACTTTTAAAATTGAGCTCAACATTGACCATGCATCAATTTCAATCCACTGACTGGCTAAAAGATAAAAAATAGCAGGCGTCAAAAGAGGCGCTAATAAGGTTGAAACTGAAGTACATGCTACAGATAAAGCAACATTACCTTTGGCCATATAGGTAATCACATTCGAAGCTGTTCCACCCGGACAACACCCGACCAAAATCACGCCAATCGCAATTTCAGTCGGTAGTTGAAATATTTTACATAAAGCAAAAGCAGTCAAGGGCATCAAGACATACTGCGCAACGACACCAATCAAAACAGCTTTTGGACTGTGTAATACGCCCTTAAAATCACCTAACGTCATGGTCATGCCCATACCAAACATGATGATGCCTAACAGCCATGTGATATAGCTTTTGAGCCATATAAACGCTTCAGGCATCATCATTGCGAGGACTGAGAACAAGATGACCCATAACGCAAAAGTTTTTTGGATAAACTGGGTCACGCTTAAAAAATTCGACATATCAATAACCCAATCGTTGGTTCTTTACACATTGTCTTAATAGCCATAGAAATAACCATAGAAATATAATCCATCTGAACCGATCACCATTTCAATACATTGGATCATGATCAGTCTAGTTTTTCTGTATTTTTATTTTCTGAACTAATGCTTTCTGAGCATCGTATTTTTCGACACTATTGAGTTTGCAATAAACTGATCTCTTTGGCATAGATTCGTTTTACACCATGTGCCAGCATTTCTTGCCATGCCTGTTGTAATGAGCCGTTGAGATCAATGCCTTTCGTCGCATCTGAAATCACTAAACTATTGAATCCCAGTTTAGCGGCATCAATTGCTGTCCATGCCACACAAAAGTCTGTCGCAATTCCCACAACAAATACCGTTTCAATCCCACGCTCTTTTAAATAACCAGCCAATCCTGTTGATGTTTTCTGATCAGCTTCCATAAATGCAGAATAACTATCAATGTCTGCATGAAACCCTTTTCTAATAATTAATTGTGCGGTGGGTAAGTCGAGTTTCGGATGTAGTTCAGCATCTTGAGTGCCTTGTACACAGTGCTTCGGCCACAAAACCTGAGTACCATACGGCAGTTCAATCGTATCAAAAGCTTGATGATCGGGATGGTTCTCGGCAAAGGAAATATGATGATCCGGATGCCAATCTTGCGTAATCACAATATTCTTAAAATACGGCCCTAAGTCATTAATGGTCGGGATAATTTGATCGGCCTCTGCTACCGCCAAATGACCGCCTGGTGTAAAGCCATTTTGAACATCCACCACAATTAATGCACTACAATCTAATTGGAACATCATCCTTTCTCCAAATTGTTATTTTAGATAAAAATTCTAAATAAAAGCTTTGAATAAAAGCTTAGCGAATATTACATAGGAATGGCTGAACTACAATGTTCAAAGTGCGGTTGTGAAAATATTAATTGAGTAAAGGATATAAAATCTCATCACAGAGCCTTAGAGAACATAAAAAAGAGCTATTAAACATTTCACTATAAATCCTTCTCAATAAAAAAGCCCGCTCAATGGCGGGCTTTAATTCAATCTCTTTTAGATTGTTTTAAAATTTCATTAGTTTTGGATACGGCGTACCAACAACAACATGAATATCGCTGAGATAATAATACATGGGATCGCAGCTGAAATAACACCTGCTGCACCAAAGCCTGCTGTCAACAATGAACCAGCAATTGCGGGTCCAAGCATTGCACCAATACGACCTACAGCTGAAGCAACACCGATACCAGTACCACGAACTTCAGTTGGATAAACAATACCACCGAATGCGTACAATACACCTTGGCAACCAATAACAAATGCACCTACCAATGCCGAAGCCATATACATTTGTGTAAGCGAACCTGCAGCATTTAAAGCCAACAATCCTGCAAGAATACCACCGTACATCAACACGATAACGTATGCTTTTTTCCAACGATCCGTCAACATACCCAAGATAATCGTACCAATTGTTGCACTTACCATAAAGTAGAACTGTGCCGTTGCACCTTCTTTACGGCTAAAGCCTAATTCGGTGAACAATGATGGCAACCAGCTCAACATGATGTATACCACCATCAATGTGAAGAAGTAACTTACCCAAATGAAAAGCGTACGCAATAAATTATTTGAATTAAATAAATCTTTAAACGAGCCTTGAGGTGCTGCCGTCACTTCTGCTTCTGTCTTATTTTGTGACTTTAAGAATTCTTTAGATTCAGGCAAAAATTTCATCATCACAGGAATCACTATAATTGGAAGTAAACCACCTAAGTAGAAAATATTTTTCCAATTTGAACCGAAATCGGTACTCGCAACCAAAGATAGAATTGCTGCACCCACAGGCATACCACAGTACATCAAGCCCACTGCACGACCACGATTCTGTACAGAAACCGCTTCAGAAGCTAATGTGATTAAAATCGGCATTGCCGCACCCAAGCCTGCACCTGCAAGGAAGCGAACCACCAAGAGACTATTAAAACTGTTGACCCAAACGGTGCATAAGGTAAATACAGCAAAAACTGCCGTTGACCAAATTAAAACTTTTTTACGACCGATGCGATCGGCAATACGACCACCTAACAATGCACCTGGTAATAAACCCAAAATACCTGCACTAAAAAACACACCCAATTGTGAACTATCTAATCCAAAATGTTCACGGATACCAGCCGCTGCAATCCCCGCAGCCTGAATATCTAAACCTTCAATTACTGCAATGAGAAAACAGATTCCTACTGTCACAATTGCATGCTTATTCTCCGATCCTTGCATTGAACTTTCCTCATAAAACCAGCAATAAAATACGAGGCCGATTATGTCTTGTTCAATACAGAAATTAGAGCTATCAAATGGTGGTAGAACAAAGGACATCATTGATGATGTTTGAGAATTATTATTGTTTAGGTTTTTCTAAAAAGTCTTTAAAACGATTAATCAAACTGATTTATTAAACAAAAAATACTGCTCGGATGTTTAAGATTATATTCATTGATATTTAAATTTGACCTAGTGGTAAAATAATTAAGACATTTAAATAATTAAAAAAATAACAATCTTGCCAAGTAATTTTGGCTAAAAACACAGCTTAAATACTATAAAAGTATCATCCAATCCTTATAAACTATTAATTCTGAGTGTTTTATTAGGGTTTTTAGAGCTGACCGAGCTGTAAATGTCAAAATTTCTTAAATATGTGAAAAAATGACTCAAGAACTCGTCCATGCCAATAATTAAATATACTGAAAACAAAACATCATAAAAAAAATTACTTGTTTTAACTAAACTTTTTCTGTGCTTAATCGAAATCGTATTGTTCTTATTCGTGTGTTAGTTCATAATTTGCATAAGCATTATCCAGTATGCATAGCCTATTGGATCGTGTTATAAATCGAAATACAAACCCATCCAACCTCTCGCTTCTCAACCCTCTCTGGATGGAAAAAATAGGATATTGTTTCAAAATGACTACTCAGCAAGCTCAGATTATTCAAGGCTCAATTGTCGCAATCGTCACTCCCATGTTTGAAGATGGAACTGTAGATTGGAAGGGTCTCGAGAAGCTTGTCGAATGGCATATTGAACAAGGTACCAACAGTATCGTTGCCGTGGGTACAACAGGCGAAGCATCGACGCTTAGCATGGAAGAGCATACGCAAGTGATCAAAGAGATCATTCGTGTGGCCAACAAACGTATTCCTATTATTGCGGGTACAGGTGCCAACTCAACGCGCGAAGCGATTGAACTCACCAAAGAAGCGAAAGAACTAGGTGCTGATGCAGCATTGTTAGTAACGCCTTATTACAACAAACCGACACAAGAAGGTTTATATCAGCATTATAAAGCCATTGCTGAAGCTGTAGACTTACCACAAATTTTGTATAACGTCCCTGGTCGTACAGGTGTGGACATGGACAATGAAACGGTGATTCGTTTAGCAGATATCCCACAAATTGTCGGCATTAAAGATGCAACAGGTGATGTACCACGTGGTGCAGCATTAATTGAAGGCCTGAAAGGCAAGGATATGGTGGTCTATTCAGGTGATGATGCAACTGCATATCAACTGATTGCAAAAGGTGCAAAAGGCAATATCTCTGTGACTGCCAACGTCGCGCCAAAACAAATGAGCGAAGTTTGTGCTGCTGCACTTTCAGGTGATCAAGCTCAAGCCGAAAGCATGAACAATCAAGTCGCAAATTTACACAATATTTTATTTTGTGAATCAAACCCAATTCCTGTGAAATGGGCTTTATATGAAATGGGCTTAATTGGAACAGGTATTCGCCTGCCATTAACGCCTCTTGCAGAACAATACAGAGCTCCTCTGCGTGAAGATTTAAAAGCAGCGAGCATCATTTAAAAAAAGAGTTTTAAAATATGCAATTACGTTATGGTTTAATCATTACCCTTGCAGCTTTAAGTTTTGCGGGTTGTAGTACGATCAGTTTCGATAATGGTTCTTTAGATTATAAGAACGTGCCTGCTCCAGAACCGCTTAAATACCCTGAAGGCTCAATGGTTAGACCAGCAACGCCGTTGTATCCTTTCCCAGTCGTTGACCCGCTTGCGATTGAGCATGCGCCAGCATTGGAGAATAAACGTGGCAACCGCTTTGAGCTCCCTCGTGCAACTGTGGCTCAAGAGACCGTAACTTCAGAAAAAACAGCCAATAATACAGTAACGCGTCCTCAACTTTTAACAGACGGTAATGGTAATCCACTGATTAAAATTGAAGGAAATTCTGATATAATTTGGCAGTACACACTCGCAACACTGAGTAGCTTGAACCTCAACGTTACTTCAACAGCTAAGAATGCTCAACAAGTGACATTGAAAGTGGATGGTGAAAGCTATGTGTTGAAGTTGAATGCCGTCGGTTCAACCAATACGCTTGCTGTGTTCAATCCCAATAATACTTTTGCAGACAAAGAAAAAGCTGCAGAATTATTAACCCAGATTTCTCAAAACTGGCCAGCCTAGTCGTTCTAGGCATATTCTCTCTGATAAAGGTTCCACCATGTTAAAACAAACCTTGCTCTATACTGGTAAAGCTAAATCCGTTTATGAAACCGATAGTGCAGACCACCTGATTTTAGTCTTTCGCGATGATGCTTCGGCATTCAATGGCGAGAAAATTGAACAGCTAGATCGCAAAGGTAAGGTGAACAACCGTTTTAACGCCTTCATCATGGAAAAACTTGCTGCTGCAGGTATTGAAACTCACTTTGAAAAACTTCTTACACCAAATGAAGTTTTAGTGAAAAAACTCAGCATGATTCCAGTTGAATGTGTCATTCGTAACTATGCTGCAGGCTCTTTATGCCGTCGTTTAGGTGTTGAAGAAGGTCTAGAACTGACTCCACCGACATTCGAATTATTCTTCAAAGATGACGGTCTTGGCGATCCAATGGTGAACGAATCTCAAGCGATTGCTTTAGGTTGGGCTACTGCTGATCAACTTGAACGTATGAAAGAACTGACTTACCAAGTGAATGTTGTGCTTAAAGAATTATTCGCGCAAGGCGGTATGCTTTTAGTCGACTTTAAACTTGAGTTTGGTGTATTCCATGACCGTATCGTATTGGGTGATGAATTCTCTCCAGATGGATGCCGTCTATGGGACAAAGAGACCAAGAAAAAATTAGACAAAGACCGTTTCCGTCAAGGTTTAGGCGGCGTTGTTGAAGCTTATGAAGAAGTCGCATCACGTATTGGCGTTGATCTTTCTGATATCTAAGCTCAATGAAGTCAAAAAAAACCGAGTCAATTGACTCGGTTTTTTTTGTCTCTCAAATTTCTCTCATTGTTATTATAATTGTCATCTTTTGATTTTTAATCGCTGTAATTGTATTTTTTATCACTTTTGTCGATTCTTTTATATTTCACTCTTTCTTATTATAAAGTTCAATATTGCCAATGCTCTCTCCAACGTTGGCAACACCTTTAAGATAAGCAATGTATATGAAATTTAGATGACAATTCTGGCGTATTTTCTCACTCTAAATAATTTTTTTTGAAAGATGATTCGAAATAAAAAATTTAAATAGGCTAAATTATCTATAGGCATCAAAGCATTAAATTGACTCAAACTTAGAATCGAAAATATAAATCAATATTATCAGAATGATCGTTTTTACATACTCATAGAAACTAAATATGATGACTTCCATACCAGGCAACTGCAGGAGTTGGTGGCTCATTGAGAGAGACTGTAGTTGCCGACCAGATTGATAGAAATGTGTTTTCACCCCATTCAACCCTTTTGAATGGGGCTTTTTTTTGCCAAATTTAATTGATCCGACTCTAACTTTCTTATTGCTGTTGCTGTTCTTGCTGCCAACGTCGTTGCTGTAGACGCTCCCCTTCAACCTCACGCTTATTACGTGCTGATTCATAGAGTTTCGTGCCTTTCAGCTCTGGCGGTAAATATTCCTGAGCAACAAAATGCTCTGGGTAGTTATGAGGATAAAGATAATCCACGCCATAGCCCTGCTCTTTCATCATTTTCGTAGGTGCATTTCTTAAATGTAGAGGTACAGGCAAATTAGATGTCTTCTCTGCTAACTCTAAAGCTTTGTTGATGGCTAAATAGGTACTGTTACTCTTGGCACTGGTGGCCAGATAAACGGCGCATTGTCCTAATATAATTCTGCATTCAGGCATCCCTACCGCTTTTACCGAACGGAAGCACTCTCCTGCGAGGAGTAAAGCATTGGGATTTGAATTGCCGATATCTTCTGAGGCCGCAATGAGCATACGACGTGCAATGAATACAGGATCTTCTCCGCCTTTGAGCATGCGGGCCATCCAATACAGCGCTGCATCGGGATCACTGCCACGAATAGATTTAATAAATGCTGACACCAAATCGTAATGCTGTTCACCCGATTTATCATAACGCGCAATATTTTGCTGAGCGACTTTCACCACCATCGCATTGGTGATGATATTTTCGATTTCAGGTTCTAAAGTAGATGCAACCAAATCGAGTAAGTTCAGTGCTTTACGTGCATCTCCTGCTGCAAACTGAATTAAAGCCTCGTATTCTTCAATTTGGATATAGCGATCTTGCAAAAATTTATCTTGCTGTAGAGCACGGCGGATCAAATGAGTGATGTCTTCTTCGGTTAACGCACGCAGCGTATATACCTGACAACGTGACAACAGCGCATTATTCACTTCAAATGAAGGATTTTCTGTGGTTGCACCAATGAGGGTAATTTTGCCCTTTTCTACCGCACTGAGTAATGCATCTTGTTGTGACTTATTAAAGCGATGAATCTCATCAATAAAAACGACAGGTACGATCAAATCACCACTTTCAGCAATAATTTCACGAAGCTCTTTAACGCCTGTATTCAATGCTGATAGGCTAATAAAAGGTCGATCTACCGCCTGTGCTAACAGTAAGGCGATCGTGGTTTTACCAACTCCAGGAGGTCCCCAAAAAATGACCGAAGGCAAATGTCCCTGATCAATCATTTGGCGTAAGGGTGCTTGTTCTCCTAAAAGATGATCCTGCCCAATAATCTCAGACAAATCACGTGGACGAATGCGTTCAGGAAGTGGAATTTGAGTGTCGGACATATTCTTATTGAATCTAAAAGTGCTCGAACCTAGTCTACTATGGAATACTCAATTTCCATATTTGTTCCTGAGAGAGGATCAGAATTATTTTGAGTGACTTAGATTTTTGTGACTCGGATTTTATCGACTCGGATTTTAGTGGCTTAGTTTTAGTCACTTAGAAAAATCGAATTGCTCTTCAAAGCTGCCTACGTTTAAAACATACTCATTACCGATAAGCTTAGCGAACCCAGCGCACGATATATTCATCAATATCATCTGCATGAATATCTGATTCAGAGATACAACGACCTGCTGCAGATTTTTTTGCTCGAATTACGCTTTCACGTGTTCCTGTATTGAGATAGTGCCAAGAGGGCAACTTTTTACCTTCATTCAGGCGTCGATAACCACATGTTGAAGGTAACCAACCGATCTCTTGTAAGCTTTCATGAGTCAACTGAATACAGTCAGGTACATGGGTTTTACGATTGGGATAATCAGAACATTGTGCTGTTTTACAATCCAATAGTTTGCAAGACACTTTGGTGTAGCACACTTCATGTGTGTCTTCATCTTCCAACTTAATGAGACAACATAAGCCACAACCATCACACACTGCTTCCCACTCATTTTGAGTCATCTCAGCAAGAGAATAGTGTTTCCAAAATTCAGGGCGTAATTGCAGGCTCATAGTCAATATTTTAGTCAGCGGAAAATGGGATGCCATCATAGCATTATTAGAATTGTTAGCACTGCGATTGAATATGTTACAGAATATTAACCTAATCTTCAAAAATACTAACCCACGCATACGTTTTGAATACAATTTAATCAGATTTATTTCCTATACTGATGAAACACTTATAAAAACACATGGAGAATCATAATGTTTCGTTGGGCTATTATCTTTGCAGTAATCGCGCTGATCGCAAGTTTACTCGGATTTGGTGGGGTTGCAGGCTTATCTAAAGACTTCGCTATTATCCTTTTGGTCATTGCTGTTATTTTGGCCATTATTGGATTTATCTCGCGCGGCAAAGTCTAAAGTTTCGTTGTCATAAAGTTACTCAAAAGAAGGATTCGTCCTTCTTTTTTGCATTCTAACATCATTATTTTCTATTCATAATTTCTCACATTTCAACTGAGTTTATCTCCTAATTTTCATTACCATTCAATTATTTTGTGCTTTAATCTTGGATCGTTCCCATTGATCAAAAGGACTTCCAAGATGACAAATGCAATTCAAACACGTGAAATTCAATATACGGCAACCGATGGTTCAACACTGATTGGCTACTATGCTGCACCTGAACATTCACAAGCAATTGCAGGGGTTATCGTTGCGCCAGAATGGTGGGGAAGAAATGAATACACCGAACAACGCGCTCGTGAATTGGCTGAACATGGCTATGCTGCACTTGCTATCGATATGTATGGGGACAAAAAAGTCACCACAGATGCAAAGCAAGCCTATGAATGGATGATGCAGACCTTTGAAGATCCCGATACCATCGTGACTCGTGCGTCTGCTGCTTTAGCGACATTGGCACAACAAACTGAAGTCAATGCAGATAAACTGGCAGCCATTGGTTTTTGCTACGGTGGTAAAGTCGTTTTAGATTTGGCTCGTTCAGGTGCAGATCTCAAAGCAGTTGCAACGTTCCATGCAACTTTGACACCAAAAGTACCTGCCCAAGAAGGTCAGGTAAACGCTGAGATTATGGTTTTTCATGGTGAAGAGGACAGCATGGTCACCTTAGATGATGTTGCTAAATTCAAAGAAGAAATGTTTGCAGCTCAAGTAAACCATGAAGTGATCATTTATGAAGATGCCAAACATGGTTTTAGTAACCCACTTGCGGACGAACGTGCCAAAGTAAACGGTGTTGATTTAGGGTATAACGCTGAGGCAGAACAAAAAAGTTTAGCAGAAATGTATGCCTTACTTGCACGTCAACTCAGCTAATGGGTTGAACTATTAAGTATATCCGTAAGGTTTAGAGACTCAATTTAAAAGTAATATGTATAATAAAAGAGGATATGGCGATGACACAACACGAATGTAGCTATTGCAATCATGATGAGTATGATGTGATTGATAAAAATGATTTTGGCGTGATTCTGCCCGAACATACGCCTTTGACCAAAGGGCATTCCGTGATTATTCCTTTACGCCATGTTAGCTCTTTTTTTGAGATCACCGATAAAGAGCGTAAAAGCTTACAATCGTTACTTGAACTTGCACGTAATGAACTGAAAATGCGCCATCAGCCTGAAGGCTTTCATATTGCATTTAATGACGGTCATGTGTTTGGTGAGGAAGAATCGGATCATCTACATATTCATATTATTCCACGTTATAAGAACCAGCCTTTAAAATTAGATAATCGTTGGGGCGTTATCGCTGAATAAGCGAAATCCAATCTGAAATAACTCAAAAAAATAAAAGGTGCTTCGGCACCTTTTCCCATGTCGGACATTACATTTGGGTATACTAGTCTGCTGTCCCTCTATACGTTTTTATTACGTTCTCTATGTCGCAATTTTCATTTTCAGATGCTCTCCTGTCTTGGTTCGATCTCCATGGACGCCATGATCTGCCTTGGCAAGTTACAGATGATCCCTACAAAGTTTGGGTCTCTGAAATTATGTTGCAACAGACCCAAGTGAAAACGGTACTGAATTATTTTGAGCCGTTTATTGAGCGCTTTCCCACCGTCCATGATTTGGGTACAGCGACTTGGGATGAGGTTGCACCTTATTGGGCTGGCTTAGGTTATTACGCTCGTGCGCGTAATTTGCACAAAGCAGCCGCTATCGTGCATCAGCAAGGATATTTCCCAACCACGCTGGCTGAATGGATTGAATTACCCGGCATTGGTCCATCTACAGGTGGTGCATTGATGTCCCTCGGTTTACGTCAATACGGCGTGATTATGGATGGCAATGTGAAACGCGTTTTAGCTCGTTTTTTTGCGATTGAAGATGACTTAACTAAACCTGTCCATGAGCGTGCCATGTGGCAATTGGCTGAACAACTCTGCCCAGTTGAACGAAATCATGACTATACCCAAGCCATTATGGATTTGGGCGCAACCATTTGTACACCCAAAAAGCCTTTGTGTTTGTATTGCCCGATGCAACAACATTGCAAAGCCCATCAGCAAGGTTTAGAAACAGAGTTACCGTTTAAAAAACCGAAGAAAGCTGTCCCAATCAAAAATGCTCAGGTGCTTTTACTATGTTCATCTACGAATGAATGGTTATGGATGCAACGCCCACACTCTGGTTTGTGGGGTGGTTTGTGGTCACTCCCGATTATTGAAGATGAACATACTTTCAACCAACTTACTCAGCAGTACCAATTGATCTCCAAGCATGAAGTGGTACAAATTTCACATAGCTTTACCCATTTTACGTGGAGGTTAGATACACATATTTTCCAAGTTGCAGAGGATCAGCTTGAGTTTTTACAGGCTGAAATGCGTGGTGAATGGCTCACACCACAAAAAGCAATAGAAATGGGGGTTCCGACTGCGATGAAAAAATTGATCTCAGCCGTTGAACTGTGACATATTCAAGTGAGAAATTTTCTCTCTCATCTCATTTAAGGATTAAGTGCTGACTATGTTATTTCGCTTTTGTTTCATCAGTTTTTTTGTACTTTTGATCTCGGCATGTAGCACTGCACCCAAAAAGCCTCAGCCCTTAGATCCCAACATTACCCAACGCTTAAAAAGCATGCCATTGCCCTCGAAGCTTCCTATTCCAGTTGAAAATGTAAAAACTCAACATTTAAAAGATACTTGGGGCGCATCACGGAGCAGTGGACGTACCCATGAAGGGATTGATATTTTGGCACCCAAAGGCACAAAGGTTTATAGTACAACCGATGGCGTGGTCGGAAGTATGAGGAACAATAATCTGGGTGGTAAAGTCATTTGGATTTTAGGTCCAAGCAACTCTTGGCATTATTATGCACATCTCGATGACCACAAGCGCGGTCTAAAACAAGGTGATGTGGTACGCAAAGGTCAACACATTGGCTATGTTGGCAATACTGGAAATGCACGTCATACTGCTCCACATCTACACTATGGATTGTATTTGTCTGGTCGCGGACGCGGTGCAGTCAATCCCTATCCATATTTACGTTAATGTATTCATTTATTTTAGTTTTAGGAAATTTTCATGTCAGAAGCTTTGATCAATCGTCTCGTTGAATTTGCAGAATCAGGCAATCAGCAAAGGATTGTACTGAATGGCGTAACCCATCAAGGCTGGATCATGGAAATCAGCGATGAAGCTCTGATGATTAGTACAGGATTTGCAGAAAAATCGGGTCATGATGCATGGCTGAAATTTGAAGATTTGACCCAAGCCGAACTTTATTTTTGGGACAACAAAAATGATCTTTGGGTTGAATTTAAGATCTAATTTTTTAATTCAGCACTCAACATCAAATAATAAAAATAAACACCTTTAGGAGCACCTCAATATGAATCAACAACGTTGCGGTTGGTGCTCCAATAATCCTCTCTATATCGCTTACCATGATCACGAATGGGGAAAACCGCAATTCGATGAACCACATTTATTTGAAATGCTCTGCTTGGAAGGTCAACAGGCGGGATTGTCTTGGATTACGGTACTGAAAAAACGAGAAAGCTATCGCCAGCAGTTTTTTCAACATTCAATTGCGCAGATTGCTCAGTTTACGGATGAAGAACTTCAAGAAAAATGCTTAGATGCGGGATTGATTCGCCATATCGGAAAACTCAAAGCCATTCGTGACAATGCCATCGCATGGGAACAGATGAAAGGCCAAGGAACCGATATGGTGAAATGGCTGTGGGACTTTGTCGAGCAGAAAACCATGATCAATGATGTTGAAAACTATAAGACAGCACCTGCACAAACAGCCTTAAGCCTACAGCTTTCTAAAACTTTAAAGAAAAACGGTTTTAAATTTGTCGGTCCAACCACCATCTATGCCTTTATGCAGGCAGTTGGCATGGTCGATGATCATGAAAACGACTGTTTTTCCAAATCTCAACCGTAATTCAGATCATTACAGGTACAGCTTTGATTTGTCTGCTTCAAGCCACAGAATCCTGCATGCCCCTCGCTAATTCTCTACGTGTCCAATCGGCTAAGAGATGGATTGCATCTTGAATCGTTGATGACAACTCATGTCCTGCATTTAAGCGAATACAATTGTTATAACGCTGATCTTCACCAAAAACTTTGCCCGGTACGATATTGATCCCCTGCTCTTGAGCAAAGTAATACATCGCCAAACTGTCAATGTGCTCAGGGAACTGTAGCCATAAGCAATAACTGCCTTCAGGCTGATTGATACTCAGTTCTACACCATGAAAGGCTTGAATAATAAATTGACGATACTGCTCCACTTGCTGTTTTAAAATTGGTCTGAGTTTCTTTAAATGCTGACGATAAGCACGGCTATAAATGAGATCAGCTAAGCCCAATTGCAACGGCGTATTCACCACCACATTTTTATGAATAAATTTATAACGCAAATGTTTTAAGCGTTCAGGTACACAGAACCAGCCGACTCGATAGGAACTCGATAGTGATTTAGAGATCGAACTACAATAAATCACATAGCCTTCTTTATCCCAATTCTTCATCGGCAAAGGTCGATTGAGATCAAAGCTACATTCGGCATAGATATCATCTTCAATGATGTAGCACTGATATTTAGCTGCCAGTTGCACAATTTTTTCTTTTTCAGCATTGCTCAAACAAAAGCCCAAAGGATTTTGATAATTGGAGGTCAATAGACATGCTTTGGCTGCTGGATTTTGCATAGCTTGTTCTAGACGATCGATATCAAAACCTTCGGTACTGGCTGGAATTTCAATAATTTTTCGTTTTAACACCGCCAACAATTGTAATTGCCCGTTGAAATTTGGCGTCGGGACAATGATGCTGTCTCCCACATGACTGATACTTTGTAAGACCACTGACAATGCAGGCATACAACCATTGGTAATATAAATATCTTCTTGGGAAATGTGAAAACCATCCTCTGCCCAATGTGCAGATAAAGCCTCTCTCAATAAACGATGCCCTTGGCGATCACTATACAAAAAGTCTTCCGGTTTACTGTGTTTGAGCGCCCGTTGTAGGGAGCGACGCATTGCATCCACTGGGACTAAATTGGGTGATAATTGAATCGCGCCAAGATGAATCAATTGACTGTTAATCGAAGCTTCTTGAATCTCCATTTGTAATTGTAAATTCGTCACTTCACGCGGAATCGACACAAAATCAGGATGATGAGGAACAGGCACTTTGACCGTTTTAGACAATTGTTCTTGGACAAAATAGCCTGCTTTAGGCTTCACATAAATCAATCCTTGTGCTTCTAATAATTCATAGCAACTCTTTGCGGTATTCAGACTAATGTCATTGAGTTTTGCAAAATGTCGAAGTGAATTTAACCGCTGACCCAAAGCCAATTCGCCTTGCTGGATTTTTTGAGCCAGTTGCTCAGCAAGGATTTGATATTGAAAAGCCATTCTGTACCTATTTTTTATTCATTGTTGTATCTGTAACTATCAGCATAGCAGATTTATGCTCTTCTCAGTGCTTAGAACAATCAACACTGAATGCAATGGAGACCATGATGAAGACAACAATGAACTTTCAAGCCAATAAAAATAAAGTGTTTCAACTCAGCTTGATTGGACTTGCAACCCTCATGACGGGCTGTGAAACACAGCAACCGAATGTTCTAGCACAACAGCAAAACTATATTTGTAAATCACTGATCGATGGGTTTTTAAAAACTCAACAATTGGGACAATACGAAATCAGCGAAGTTTCTCCAAGCTTGGATCAAGTCTCACCACAACGTCACTATATTTATAACATTCGTAGTGATCAAAGCTTTAGATTGAATATACCCAAACAAAATGAGTTGAAATTTATCTGTAACCAACCCACTGAACAACGATTTAGTGTGGAACTCTTTGATCCATCTCAACAGCGATTATCCGCCTTAATGAGTATTGATTTACCGCCTCAGCAACAAATCAAGAAATTGACCGCATACGCTTTAAATCAAAACTGAAAATAAAGTAAAAAACAAAAGCCTGCTCCATAGCAGGCTTTTGTCTAACACTTTTAAAATCGAGTAATTTAAAATGACTTACTTTAAAATATTCGGCAAATTTGGAAGTTTAAGATTGGGCTTGGCCAATTCTGCTTTCATTTTTTGTAGCATTTGATAGGGCTGTTGTTGTACAAACATATTGGTCACACTTTGTGGAATCACACCTTCAGGATCAGCATAACCCGTCGTAACAACACTGACTTTTCCATCACCCAACTGATTAAAAGTCCAATCCCCTTCATATTTTTTTAATCGAATATAATTGGGATTGATTGCTTTGCCTTGCTGAATGGCTTTGTTCTTAATTTGAATCGTCCCATTGGCATCTTTTTGCATTTTCCCTTGGATAACCAAATCCCGATCTTTCAAGGGAAATGGAAAATCCAAAACCATATACAGCTTGAATTCGCCTTTATTTAAGTCTTGAGAAAGTACTTGGGTCGATGCCACATTTGGAATCCATGCTTTGGCATTTTCTACATCCAAAACAAGACCTACTGCACGTTCTAAAGTGGTATTTAACGTGGTTTCGGCTTTATATGAAATGATTGGATTATTGGGACTTTGAATCGTCCATACTTTAACGTTTTTTTTATTGATGCTGAGTTTCGCTGTTTCAGCCGAAAAAACAGGTGTTGTCAGGCAACTTGCACTGACAACACACATCATCATGAAAAGTTTAGGACAGCGTCCTGTTTTGATTTTTATATTTTTCATTTCTCAATGCTTCAATTTTAATTATTTTAAATCGCACTTAATGTGCATCGTGCTTTCACTGTTTATTCTGCTTACACTTCAAACAGCTTATCGCTCAGAAGCTTGTAGCTCAGAATTAAACTTTAATTTCGTTAAAGCCTAATACATCATGCATGTCATATTTTTTCGGTTCTTTACCGACAACCCAAGCCGCAGCACGGACAGCACCCGACGCAAAGTTCATGCGATTGGTTGCTTTATGGGTAATTTCAACACGCTCACCTTCACCGATAAACATCGCCGTATGTTCACCCACAATATCGCCACCGCGAATGGTTTGGAAACCAATGCTCTTACGTTCCCGTGGCCCTGTATGTCCTTCACGGTGATAGACAGCATCTTCTTTTAGGTCACGACCTAAAGCACCAGCAATCGCCTCACCCATCATCAATGCCGTACCTGATGGTGCATCAACTTTATGACGGTGATGTGCTTCAATCACTTCGATATCAACTGTATCGCCAAAGACTTTAGATGCAAGTTCTAACAGTTTAATCGATACGTTCACGCCAACTGAATAATTTGCTGCATACACCACAGGGGCTTGAGTTGCAGATTCTTCAAGGAATGCTTTCTGTTCGTCATTCATTCCTGTTGTACCAATCACGATCGCAACACCAGCTTCACGGCACAGCTTTAAATGCTGTTGAGTGGCAGCAGGCGCAGTGAAATCAATCACCACATCACAATCTTTTAAAACTTGTTCTAAGCTTCCAACAACTTTGACACCAACAGCACCAATACCCGCAAGTTCACCTGCATCAGCGCCAATCAAGCTACTTTCAGGACGTTCAACTGCGGCTGCCAACTGGAAGCCAGCTTCTTTAACAGCTTGAATAAGGATGCGTCCCATACGACCGCCTGCACCAAGTACACCAATGCGTGGAGCTGCTGACATAACATATTCCTAATGTTGATTCAAAATTGCTCTTACTATAGCAAAACTCAACAAAGACGCTAAGTTTCCGACTTAAAATACTCTAAAAATAATCACAGGTATTGACGCTTTTAATAATGCTCAACAATCAAACAATCGCTATATCTGATTAAAATTATAATTTTATTCGGTTTTTCAAATCAAAAGATCCATTCTAAGATCACTGCATATAAGCCCAGAATCGAAAAGGACTAAATATGACTGACCAAGTACGCAAAACTGCAACGATTCATCGCATTGAAAATCTTCAATTATCAAACACGCTGATTTCATCTTTAGACAACGCACATGATGCACAGCAAATCGTTGAAGCTATAGAAATATTAATGCCATTTAGCAAAAAATGGTACTGAGTTCAGATCGAGCTCAGTCCTTTTAAATATTTATCTTCCTATTCGTTTAATCTTATCTATTCAATTTTCTGCTTAAAGTTTTTCAAAAAAGTGATTTAAAAAATTAGATGCCACAACAATCTTATTAAAATTTTTATAAAATCTTACATATTCAATTGTAATCACGATCAAAGACTAAACAGCTTATAAGGTGCTTATAACAGCGCTATTTCAATGGCTTTTTTTCTATTTTATGAAATTATGTTCTTATTATCTTTGCTTTTTTAATCGAATATACATTTAATCTTCACAGTTTCTCTGCAATTTTTCAGTACAGTAGTCGAATAATAAGCCATTCAGGGTAAATGAGGTCGCAATATGAAAAAGATTTTGACAGCTTTGGCAATATCTTTCAGTACGCTGTT
Organism: Acinetobacter sp. CY73; assembly: GCF_059515865.1. Taxonomy (NCBI): domain Bacteria; kingdom Pseudomonadati; phylum Pseudomonadota; class Gammaproteobacteria; order Moraxellales; family Moraxellaceae; genus Acinetobacter; species Acinetobacter sp. CY73. Next base: position 67,416 of record NZ_JCAKMZ010000007.1, read on the forward strand.
GGTTTCAACAGTTGTACCTGCATCTCCTCATTCTCAAGAGTTTCGTGACAATGGACCGGATCGTAGCAAAGGATTTGAAAAGCGAGGTTATCGAGATGCGGAGGATGATCAAGATTTTCAAGATCATCGCAAAGTCCGTGAAGAACGTGGTGTTAAACGCTTAAAACAGCATAAATGGCAAACGGGTTATGTCATGCCACAGCATTATCGTGGAAACAGTTATAAGACAGATTATAAAGATAATAATCTGCCAAAACCCTCTCGTAACCAGCAATGGTACAAGATCAATAATGATTTCATCTTGGTGGACTCAGACAACAACAGTATTTTGAAAATCCAAGAAGATTAATCTTCAATATAAGCACAAATAAAAATTCAAAGCTCAACATTGGTTGGGCTTTTTTTATTTGCCTTTAAACTGATGATTTATCAATACCCGACAGTCAAAGCCTGATATAGCAACCTCCACGATGTCTTCATACATTTCACAATTTAACTAAATTTCTCCACGGTTTATCTCACATGATGTTTTAACTTAGAACCATCAAATACAGATAGAACAATGTTGAGGTAACTGAAATGAAAAAAGTATTAACTGCAATCGCAATTTCTATGAGTGCATTGATGGCGACCACAGCAATGGCTGCACCAAATGATCATCGCGATGACCGTCATCACCCGAAAGCAAATCCACAATGGAATAAAGACCATCGTGATTCTCGTGCTAATGATCATCGTTTTGATAAAAAAGCACATAGTTCATCATTAAATCCAAGTCGTCAATGGCGTACAGGTCAAGAACTTCCTCGTCAATTCGCTTCATCTCGATATGAAGTCAACAAAAATGAATTACGTCGTTTACCAAAAGCTGGACATAACCAACAGTGGTTAAAAATCAACGGTGACTACGTACTTGTAAATGAACGTAATGACCGTATTTTAAAAATCATTGGATAATATCGAATCTTTATTTTTTAATCGCTTAAACATCACTTTCCTCCTCCAGCCCAAATCTGATTTGGGCTTTTTTATGCTCCAAATTCGATCTAAGGTGTGGAATTGGTTTTTTTTGTTTAGAATCTAAAAATAACCTTATTCCTATTGGTATGACTATGCATCCAGATTCATCAGAAACAGTACAAGGCACAGCGCAACAATATGTGCATTGGTTTCGAAACTCTGCACCGTATATCAATGCTCATCGCAATAAGACCTTTGTGCTGATGTTTGGAGGAGAAGCTTTACTGTCTGATAATTTTCAGCATATTATTCACGATATTGCCCTACTACACTCTCTAGGGATTCGTTTGATCTTGGTGCACGGTGCACGTCCACAAATCAGTGAAAATTTAAAAGAAAAGAATCTAAAAAGCCCATTTCATAAAAATCGTCGTATCACCCCCCGCGAATCTTTGAGTGCGGTAATGAATGCAGTCGGTTCAATTCGTTTGGAAATTGAAGCCCTACTTTCAATGGGGCTCGCCAATTCACCGATGTACGGCGCGAGAATTGATGTAGTTTCAGGTAATTTTGTTACAGCAAAACCCTATGGCATTCGTGATGGCGTGGACTATCAACTCTCAGGTGAAGTTCGTTCCATTGACAGTGAAGCGATTTTAAAACAACTGGATAATCATAATATTGTCTTACTTGGGCCAACAGGTTACTCCACCACAGGTGAAGTTTATAATTTATTGGCTGAAGAAGTCGCGACTAAAACCGCAATCCATTTACAAGCGGATAAATTGATATTTCTAGGGAGCCAACAAGGGGTCATGGATGAGTTTGGCAAGTTGATGCGAGAAGTGACACCACAACAGTTGGATCAACACATTGCCAAATATGTAGACTCAAATTTTGAAATTGCATTGCATTTAGATAAAGCCAAAGAAGCATCACTCAAAGGTGTACAGCGTGTCCATCTGCTCTCTTATGCACATGATGGCGCATTGCTTGAGGAACTTTTTACCCGTGATGGTCATGGCACCATGATCACCGATGCGCATTATGAAGAAGTCCGTACTGCTAATATCAAAGATGTCGGTGGCTTAATTGGTCTATTAAGACCTTTGGAAGAAGAAGGAATTTTGGTTTATCGTTCGCGTGAACGCTTAGAAAATGAAATTGAGCAATTTGCAGTGATTGAACGTGATGGCATGATTTTAGCCTGTGCCGCACTTTATCCTATTCCAAGCGCTGAAGATGAGTTGAAATCGGCTGAGATTGCGTGTGTTGCGGTTCATCCAAGCTATCGTAAATCAAACCGTGGTAGTCAAATCTTGCATTACCTTGAAGAAAAAGCCAAAGATTTAGGCATTCAGCAACTTTTTATTCTTACCACACGAACCGCACATTGGTTTTTGGAACAGGGTTTTGAAAATGCTTCGGTAGATGATCTGCCCCAAGCTCGACAAGCCCTTTATAACTTTCAAAGAAATTCAATCGTTTGTAAAAAGCCACTTTAAAAGTGGTTTTTTTATGTCTGTCATATCTCTATTTTGCATAAGCTTATCCAAAATGCGTCCACCTTTTGAGCTAATAGACTTAGTACAATTTCATCTAAAGACATCTACGAAATGGATTTCATAAAAATATTAATTATTTCAGCAACCTATAAACAATAAATCTTATTAAAACATTGAACTATTTTGCACATTTTTGAATAAGTTTTGCACTTTTGATTTTATCTTTTTTATTCATTAGGAATTCCTGATTTGTTATTTTTTTCGCAATAGAAAATTCATTAGCTTATGCATCTTACTTATTAAATTAGTTATTAAAGTTGTTCAAACTTTTCTAGCCATTCAAATTTTTAGTTTTTACAACTTTTTATTTAGGGATGCTACTGCTCATGACTACAGCCAATTCAAAACGCTTCAAAAAAACACTGATTCTTTCTTCGGTGGTTGCGGGTGTCATGATGCTTTCAGGCTGCGGTAAAAAAGAAGCGGAAAACTTAACGCTGAATATTGGTTATCAAAAATACGGTATTTTGCCGATTGTAAAAGAACGAGGCACACTTGAAACAGCGCTTAAAGCACAAGGCGTCAATATCCGTTGGGTTGAGTTTCCTGCAGGGCCTCAACTTCTTGAAGGTCTCAATGTGGGCAGTGTGTCTTTTGGTGAAGCGGGCGAAGCACCGCCTATTTTTGCTCAAGCAGCCAATTCCAATTTAGTGTATATCGCCAATCAGCCCGCAGCACCAAAAGCTGAAGCGCTGATCGTACAAAAAGATTCAGGAATTAAAACTGTACAAGACTTAAAAGGAAAACGCGTTGCCCTGAATAAAGGTTCAAATGTTCATTACCTTCTACTCAAAGTTTTAGAAGCCAACCAACTTAAACTTGAAGATATTGAAGTGGTGTACCTTCCCCCTTCGGATGCACGAGCTGCGTTCGAACGCGGTGCGGTCGATGCTTGGGTGATTTGGGATCCGTTCTTTGCCGCAGCTGAACATCAGATTGGTGCGCGTGTGATCGCCACAGGTGACAACCTTGTCAGTAACCATCAGTTCTATCTCGCTGATCGTAAATTTGCAGAACAAAATCCGAATGTTCTCAACACTGTGGTGAATGAACTTAACTCAACCACGCAATGGGTTTCTGCCAATCAAGACGAAGCCAGCAAACTCTTAGAAAAACCAACAGGCTTATCTTTTGATGTATTGAAATCTTCGATTTCACGCATGGGTTTTGGTGTCACACCCATTTCTACACGTGTCGCGAAAGAACAACAATATGTTGCCGATGCCTTTTATCAACAAAAATTGATTCCAAATCACATCAATATTCAGGCTGCAATCCTCAGTACAGCCAGTGCAAAATAATGAGAGTATTCAATATGAACACTTATAAAATTGTGGCGATCACAGGTTTAACTACACTGACATTGGGTTTAAGTGCATGCCAAAAAACTGAGTCACAACCAGCTGAAAAAACGACGAAAGAAAGCGCGGACCAACCCATAGAAAACATTTCAATTGGTTTTCAAAAATCAGCTTTAAACCTATTGGTTACCCGTGAACAAAAGCTTCTCGAGAAAGAATTTCCAGGTGCAAAAATCGAGTGGCGTGAGTTTCCTGCTGGCCCACAAATGCTTGAAGCGCTCGCTGTCGGTGCTGTGGATGTGGGTTACGTTGGAAACACACCACCTATCTTTGCTCAAGCTGCAGATAAAGATCTGAGCTATGTGGGCTATGAAGTTTATCCAGCCAATGCTTTAGGTGTGGTTTTACCCAAAAACTCTGCGATTCAAAAAATTGAAGACTTAAAGGGCAAGCGCATTGCTGTACAAAAAGGCTCAAGTGCACACGAACTTTTAGCCAAGGTTCTAGAGAAAGCCGGATTGTCATGGCAAGACATTGAACCGATTTGGTTACCGCCTGCAGATGCACGCGCAGCGCTTGATAAAGGTTCAATTGATGCATGGTCCATTTGGGATCCTTATCTCTCTGCAGTTGAATTGACTGGAAAAGTCGATGTGCTCATTGATGGCACAGACTTCCCGAAGACCTATTCGTATTACATTGCCAATCCAAAATTCACAACGGCACACCCTCATGCTGTCGACAAAGTGTTGAAAAGCTTAAACGAAGCAGACACTTGGATTTTGAATAACCAAACATTAGCAATTGACCTGTATTCGACCAGTACTGGCTTAAGCAAAGAAGTCGCTCAATCGGCTCTTGATCGCCGTTTAAAGCCTTCTCCAATTCGCCCTTTAACAGCGGAAAACATTGCATCACAGCAAAAAATTGCAGACTTGTTTTATGCAGAAAAATTGATACCGAAGCAAATCAATATTCAAGATGTCGTTAAAACGGCAATTGTTAACCCTTAACTTTGACCTATTCATTTTAGACACATTGATCTCGAACAGATTCAGCAAGGACATATGACATGAAAATTTTTTGGTTTATTCCGACTCACGGTGACAGTCGATACTTAGGTACAAGCAAAGGTGCTCGCCAAGTTGATCACGCTTACATGAAACAGATTGCTGTTGCAGTAGACAACCTTGGTTATGAAGGTGTCCTGATTCCGACTGGTCGTTCTTGCGAAGATCCTTGGATCACAGCAGCAAGCCTAATCGATGCAACCAAAAACCTTAAATTCCTTGTGGCTTTACGTCCGGGCGTAACGACACCTGCTTTAGCTGCACGTATGGCTGCCACATTTGACCGTTTATCCAATGGTCGTGTGCTGTTAAACCTTGTCACAGGTGGTGATGAACAAGAGTTAAAAGGTGATGGCGTTTATGAAGATCATTCAACGCGCTATAAAACAGCAACCGAATACACCAAAATTTGGCGTGAAATTTTAACGCGTTCGCACTCAGGTGAAAGCTTCTCATTCAATGGTGAGCGCTTACAAGTTGAAGATGCAAAATTACTCTATCCACCGATTCAAAAACCATACCCACCACTTTGGTTCGGTGGCTCTTCCGACGATGCCGTGGAACTTGCAACTGAACAAGTGGATACCTACTTAACTTGGGGTGAACCACCCGCAGCAGTGAAACAAAAACTTAAAAATGTTCGCGTTAAAGCAGCAGCCAAAGGTCGTACATTAAATTACGGTATTCGTTTACATGTGATTGTACGTGAAACCAATGAACAAGCGTGGGCAGCAGCGGAAGAACTGATTCAATATGTTGATGATGCAACGATTGCCGCTGCACAAGCCAAATTCAAAACCATGGATTCGATTGGTCAACGTCGCATGGCAGAGCTTCATAATGGCGATCGTACTAAACTTGAAGTTTCTCCAAACCTATGGGCAGGTGTTGGTTTAGTTCGTGGCGGTGCAGGTACTGCACTTGTCGGTGATCCACAAACCGTTGCTGATCGTATCCAAGAATATGCTGATTTAGGCATTGATACTTTTATCTTCTCGGGTTATCCGCATTTAGAAGAGTCGATCCGTTTTGCAGAATTGGTCTTCCCTCTTCTTCCGCTTGAAACACGTCAAAAATTAGCTCAACCGAACTTGACTGGCCCATTTGGTGAAATCGTAGCAAATAACTACGTTGCTGATGATGCTAAGAAAGAGGTCAAAACTCAGGAGCTAGCATGACCGCGCTCACAGAGAAATCTCAAAGCAACACGATTGTGTTGAATAAAACCAAGGTGATCAAACCTCAAGGTTTGATCACTCGTGGCTCAAGACACCTTGGACAACGTTTATTGCCATGGTTAGTTCCTATCTTCTTAATTGGTATTTGGCAAGTGGCGTCCATGACTGGCTTACTCGAAAGTCGTGTCCTACCTGCACCCACCGCTGTCGTTTCTGCATTTTGGGGACTTTTGGTCAGTGGCGAACTCTGGAAACATGTTCAAGTCAGTGCAGGACGAGCAATCATTGGTTTATTAATTGGTGGTGGACTGGGTTTATTGTTAGGACTGCTCAACGGTTCTTCTAAAATCGCATCAACTCTTCTCGACACCACTTTACAGATGATTCGGAATATTCCTGCACTTGCTTTAATTCCTTTAGTGATTCTTTGGTTTGGGATTGATGAAAGTGCCAAATTATTTTTAGTGGCGATTGGCGTGTTCTTTCCGATTTATATCAACACCTACCACGGGATACGATCCGTTGATCCACAACTGATTGAAATGGGTAAAAGCTACGGCCTCACCCAATGGCAGTTATATAAAGAAATTATTTTACCTGGTGCTTTAGCCTCTATTTTAGTCGGTCTCCGTTTTGCACTGGGCTTAGTGTGGGTACTGCTCATTGTTGCTGAAACCATCTCAGCTCAAGCAGGTATCGGCTATATGACCATGAATGCACGTGAATTTTTACAGACAGATGTTGTCCTTGTAGGAATCCTACTGTATGCCTTGCTCGGTAAACTGGCCGATGTACTTGCTGTTGGTTTAGAAAAATATCTATTGCGCTGGCATCCCGGCTATCAAAAATAGGAGTGGCTCATGACTGATTTAAGTGTTCAACACTATGCAAAAAACCATGACGCAAAAAACCATGCGCAAAACCAAAATCCGAATCCAAACCCAAATCCTTCTCAGAATGCAGCGACCTCGGTGAAAGATGCCCAAACCATTGGGGCAGAAATTCATATTGAACAACTGCATAAATTTTATGGCAAGGTCACTGTGCTTGAGGATTTAGACTTACATATTGCGCCGGGTGAATTTGTTGCGATTGTGGGGCGTAGCGGTTGTGGTAAAAGCACACTTCTTCGACTGATCGCTGATTTAGAGCAACCAAGTTATGGTGAAATTAAGTTTAAATCTGCACTGAATTTTCGTGAAGGCATTACCTCAGATGACATCCGCGTGATGTTTCAAGACCCACGTCTTCTTCCTTGGAAAAGCATTCTCAAAAATGTGCAATTGGGGGTCGATCAATCACAACATAGCAAAGCCCATGAGTTATTGAAAAAAGTCGGCTTAGATGAGAAAGCGGATCTGTGGCCTGCTCAGCTTTCAGGAGGGCAACGCCAACGTGCAGCTCTAGCACGTGCTTTATCGCACACACCGCGTATCCTATTGCTGGATGAACCCTTGGGTGCTCTAGATGCGCTCACGCGTTTAGATATGCAAAGCCTGATTGAACGGTTGTGGTTGGAACAAGGCTTTACCACCATTTTAGTGACCCATGATGTCAGTGAAGCTGTACAACTGGCAGATCGAATTATTCTTTTGGACAAAGGACATATTGCACATCAATTCACAGTCGATCTCCCTCGTCCACGTCAAAAAAATGCACGTTTTGCTGAGCTAGAGCAACAAGTTTTAAACGCTGTATTATCTACTTAAATTCATTGATCAATGCTCGTTTAACTCAGACGAGCATAAAAAATAATACGAACTCATCACCTCGATCTTTTTAATTCATACTTTTTTTGTCGGATTTTTTGATGGGATTAATCTATATAGGCTATCGCTTTTTTAATAAATTTAAATATTTAATCCCTAATACTATTTTTAGTATTTCATTAGTTATTGTTTATTAAAAAGTTTAGATTGATCACTAAATATCAATTTGATAACTATTCTTCACAATTAATTCTCATAATCATTTTGAAATGCGATTTCGCTTGTGCACAAATCAGACATTTTACCGTACAATTTGCAAATCCCTTTTTTTAGCTATAGATGAGATGGAACAGAAAAAAAGTACGCAAAAACGCCAACAACTTTTATCCGCAGCACTTGATGTGTTTTCTCTTTATGGATTCAGCGGTGCAAGCTTAGATGAAATTGCACAACGCGCTGATATGCATAAATCGAATATTTTCTATTACTACGAAAATAAGGAAGCATTGTACGTTGAAGTACTCACCACGGTGATGCAAAAATGGCTTGCGCCTTTACAAGTGCTAGAGCCTGATCTTGAACCTGCAGAAGCCATCACACAGTATTTGATGCAAAAGATTGAAGTGTCTCGCACTCAGCCGAAAGCATCTAAATTATTCGCGCTTGAAATCATTCAAGGTGCGCCACATATTTTGCCGATTTTAAAAGGTCCTTTAAGAAAGCTGTTTAAACGCAAATCTAAAGTGATTTTAAACTGGCAAGAGCAAGGCAAAATTTCTGACAAAATTGATGCTGAAGTTTTGATTTTAAACTTGTGGGGAATTACGCAGAACTATGCTGATTTCAGTACCCAAATCGAAATGGTGACGGGTAAAACTTTAAGCAACCGCAGCATGTATCAACGGACTATTGAACATACAGTTCATATGATGTTATACGGTATTATGCCTCGTTAATCCTTCCTCACGATCCTAGATTTTCATTCATCATTCGTATCAATATCTGTATGCATATATTGATTTGGCACACGACCATAGCGCTCTATGGTCGCCAAACTCAGAGATACGCTCTGATTTAAAATTTGAAATGCTGATCAACAAATATTAAATGCTTTTATATAACGATAATAATTTCTGAGCGCCCAATAATAAATTTTCTTCCCAATCGAGATGAGCCGTATCGTTGGCTCCGTCGGTAATATATTTGACAGAGATGAATCGAACGCCGAGTTTCTTGCACACTTTCGCGATGGCATAGCCTTCCATATCAACTAAGTTGCAAGGCACTTTCGGTTGACCTGTTTCAAAGCTATCTCCTGTTCCACAGATACCTTTAGGCAAATCTACAAAAAAGTCTTCCAAATCAATTTCCGCAGGATGATCATGATCCATAGGCGTAACACCCACAGGAAAACCAAGCGGTGAAACGTCCATATCACGTTGTACGAACTGAGTGACTTCAATCAAAGCATGTGCATCAAAGACGGAACTGCCTGCACTTCCTAAGTTAATGAGGGTTTTACAGCCTGTTTTTTGAATGATTTCAAAGGCTTTAAATGCCGCATTAACCTTACCGATACCGCTGTAATGCACCTCGATACCAGCTTGTTCAAACAAACCTTTTGATTCATTGGGCAAGGCCATGATTAAAGCTAAATCAGACATTTACTCACTCATTGCATGTGATTTTAAAGCGCGTATTAGAAATCAAAAAAGCATTTGTCGCAATTCAATCTATTTGAAATTCAAATGTATAAACTCAAGAATAAACAGCAAAAAATTATTTTCACAGAAAAAAAGCTGGGTAAAAACACAACAACAAGACGAAACTGTCAGAATATGGCAATATATAGCCCAAATTCATATTAGTCACTTAATCGCCCATGAAGCTGCTCCGTCTGAATGCTTTAGCGCCAAATTTTAAATTGCCCGAAACTGCCGTGACCATCGGCAATTTTGACGGTGTGCATTTGGGGCATCAGGCGATGGTGAGCCAGCTCAAAGATATTGCCGAGCAACAAAATCTAAAAACAGTGGTGATGATTTTTGAGCCACAGCCGCTTGAATACTTCAAAGCCTATGATGCTCCACCTCGCATTACGTCACTGCGTGAAAAAGTAGAATATTTAACTGAATTGGGCGTGGACTACATTGCGGTGGCAAAATTTGATGATGCCTTCCGTAATCTGAGTGCAGAAGAATTTGCCGACATATTAAAAGATAAACTAAATACCCAAAGCCTCGTTTTAGGTGAAGACCATCATTTCGGTAAAAACCGTCAAGGCAATAGCCAATTTTTACGTGACTACGGTTTTCATGTGACCGATCTTCAAAACGTCGAAGTCGATGGTGAACGCGTCAGCTCAACCTTGGTACGCCAAACTTTAGCTACAGGTGATTTAGAACGTGCAGCCAAACTCCTTGGTCGCCCCTATAGCATCACTGGGCGTGTCCAATACGGCGATCAAATTGGTCGAACGATTGACTTTCCTACGATTAATGTCCGCTTAAATCGACATCGTCCATGTCTAAATGGCATTTATGGCGTTGATGTGATTTGCGAAACACAATCTTTAAAAGATAAAGTGATTTCAGACAATTCCAATAAAGTTGGAGTTTCGGGTTATACCGAATCCTCCCTATTTGGTGCGGGTCATGTCGGTACTCGACCTGCGATCAAACAAGATCATCCTGAATGGCGATTAGAAGTACATTTCCCCAATGTTTCTGCTAATCTGTATGGCCTGCTTATGCGGGTGACATTCTTGAACTATTTACATGGCGAAAAGAATTATCCTTCGCTTGAAGCCTTAAAATCTGGAATTGATGATGATGTAGAGAAGCTCCTTGAGTTTCGTCAAAATCATCCCCATTTCCCATTTTAAATCCCTATTTTTTATTGTAAAACGCGTCAGTCTAATCACTGATAAATTTGGAAGACAACTTGCATGAGCGATAAGCAAACTCCTGAAAATGCTGTGGATTATAAAGCCACACTAAACCTCCCAGGTACTGAATTTGCGATGAAAGCAAATCTCGCAGTACGTGAAGCAAAATGGTTAGAAGAGTGGTATGCCGACGACATTTATCAGCAGATTCGTGCATCGCGTATTGGCAAGAAAAAATATGTGCTTCATGATGGCCCTCCGTATGCCAATGGTCAAATCCATTTAGGTCATGCGGTCAACAAAGTCCTCAAAGACATCATCATCAAAAGCCGTGTAATGGATGGTTTCGACGCACCGTATGTGCCAGGTTGGGACTGCCACGGTCTACCGATCGAACTTAAAGTCGAAGAAAAAGTCGGTAAAGTCGGTGTTAAAGTCGATGCACCTACCTTCCGTAAAGCATGCCGTGAATATGCTTACACTCAAATCGAACTTCAAAAGAAAGATTTCGTGCGTATGGGTGTGTTCGGTGATTGGGACAAACCTTATTTAACGATGAACTTCAAACAAGAAGCAGATATCGTTCGCTCTGTGGGTGAAATCGCGAAAGCAGGTCACATTGAGCCCGGTCTTAAACCCGTCAACTGGTGTTTAGACTGTGGTTCATCGTTGGCTGAAGCTGAAGTTGAATACGAAGATAAAAAGTCAGATGCAATTGATGTCGGCTTCACTGTTGTTGATTTAGCTGATCTTTCTGCTCGCCTAGGTGTAACCGTTACCGATCCTACAGACATCGTGATTTGGACAACTACACCTTGGACCATGCCTGCGAACCAAGCCGTTTCACTCCATGCCGATATTGAATATCAGTTGGTGAAAGCTGTCGGTGAAAATAAAGTTGCTCAAAACCTTATTCTTGCCAAAGATTTAGTTCAATCTGCAACTGAGCGTTACGGTTTCGAAAGTTTTGAAGTTATTGCTGATTTTAAGGGTGCCAAGCTTGAGTTACTTCAACTCCAACATCCTTTGATTACTGAACGCCAAGTGCCTGTGATTTTAGGTGAGCATGTCATTGCAACCAGTGGTACAGGTGCAGTACATACCGCCCCAGGTCATGGTGTGGACGACTATAAAGTCGGTTTACTCTATAACTTAAAAGTTGACAATCCTGTGGGTGGCAACGGTGTTTACTTACCGACTTCACCCATCTTCCCGGGCGAACACATTTATAAAGCCAATCCAAAAATCATCACGGCATTAAGTGAAGGTGGCAAACTTTGGGCGCATGTTGCGATTAAACATAGCTACCCGCATTGCTGGCGTCATAAAACACCGATTATTTTCCGTGCGACACCGCAATGGTTTATCAGCATGGATGCAAAAGGTTTACGTCAAAAAGCATTGAATGCCATTGAAAATGACATCAGCTTTGTACCTGATTGGGGTAAAAACCGTATTCAGGCAATGATTGAAGGGCGCCCTGACTGGTGTATCTCACGTCAACGTACTTGGGGTGTGCCAATTCCATTCTTCGTGCATAAAGATACCAATGAGCTCCACCCTCGTACACCTGAATTGATTGAAGAAGTTGCTCAGTTAATTGAAAAAGAAGGGATTGATGGTTGGTATAACCGTGATGCACGCGAATTCATCGGTGATGATGCTGACTGCTATAACGCTGTTCGTGACACGTTAGACGTATGGTTCGACTCAGGCACAACTCACTTTGCAGTCCTTCGTGAACGTGAAGAATTGACAGATCCTGCTGATCTCTACCTTGAAGGTTCAGACCAACACCGGGGCTGGTTCCAGTCTTCATTGTTAACTTCGATTGCCATCAATGAACGTGCACCTTATAAAGGCTTATTGACTCACGGTTTTGTGGTGGATGAAAAAGGCCGCAAGATGTCTAAATCGTTGGGTAACATCATTACCCCGCAAGATATCATTAAAGACATGGGTGCAGATGGTTTGCGCTTCTGGATTGCATCAGCAGATTACCGCTATGAAATGACCGCAGGTACAGAAATCTTTAGCCGTGCATCAGACGGTTATCGCCGTATTCGTAACACCCTTCGCTTCTTGCTTGCGAATCTGAATGGTTTCCAACCTGCAACCGATTGCTTAGCGATTGATGACTTGATTGCTCTTGATCAATATATCTTGCAACGTGCGACTGAAGTACAGAAAACCATTCAACAAGCCTATGAAGATATGAACTTCCATATCGTCACCAATGCTTTAACAAACTTCTGTATCAACGATTTGGGTGGTTTCTACTTAGATATCATCAAAGACCGTCAGTACACGACCAAAGCGGATTCTCAAGCACGTCGTTCTGCGCAAACTGCGTTGTACCATCTGGTTCAAGCCTTTGTTCGTTGGATGGCACCAATCTTGACCTTTACTGCTCAAGAAGCTTGGCCACTGATTCCAGGTCAAACTGAGAAATACGTATTCACCACTGAATGGTATGACATCCCTACTGCATCAAATGCTAACGTCGTATCTGAAGCTGAATGGCAAACACTCATTTCTGTAAAATCAGCGGTGAATAAGTTCATTGAAGCTGCACGTACTGCAAAAACAGTCGGTTCAAACTTGTCTGCTAAAGTTGATCTTTGGGCAAATGACGAATTAAAAGCAGTACTTGATCGTTTAGGGGATGAATTACGTTTCGTCCTTATTACATCGCAAGTGAATGTAAATTCTTTTAATGAGACACAAGGTGAAGCATCTGATCTAGAGGGTTTACGTGTACAAGTGTCTGCTGCAGATGGCGAGAAATGTGCACGTTGCTGGCATGTTCTTCCTGATGTGAATACACATCATGCACATCCAGGTCTTTGTTCTCGTTGTATTATTAACCTCCCAACAGGTCAAGGTGAAGAGAGAAAGTATGCCTAATCCGCACAATAAAAAGGGCTTATTCCAGTTCTACCCCCACAATTTGTGGTGGGTAGCTTTGTCTATAATCGCGATTATTCTCGATCAATGGACCAAATGGATTGCAACGACACATCTGAACTATGCAGATCCTGTCCCTGTACTGCCCTTTTTAAATTGGACATTACTGCATAACTACGGTGCCGCCTTTAGTTTCTTGTCCGATGCCGGTGGATGGCAACGCTATTTCTTTACTTCTCTTGCAGGGATTGTGTCGGTTATTTTTGTATTTTGGCTGGTTCGTATGCCGAAGAGCGTGACGATTTTACCTTTGGCGATCGCCCTGATTTTAAGCGGTGCTGTCGGTAATTTAATTGACCGTGTTGCTTTAGGCTATGTGGTCGATTTCATTCACGTTTATTACAATAACAGCCATTTCCCTGCATTTAATATTGCGGATAGTGCCATTACCTTAGGCACAATCTTGCTCCTTATCGATACTTTCTTTTTAGAAAAGCATCGTATTCAAGCTGCGGAAGCGCAAAAAAATGACTGATTTTATCAATCCAAATGAAGATACTCGCATTGAAGCGGGTTCTAAAGTCGATTTACACTTTTCTGTCGCGATTGAAAATGGCGTAGAAATTGACAATACCCGTAGCCGTGAAGAGCCTGTGAGCTTAGTCATGGGTGACGGTAGTTTACTCCCTGGTTTTGAAAAAGCATTGTTTGGTTTACGTGCAGGTGACCGTCGTACAGTGAGTCTCCCTCCTGAAGATGCATTTGGTCCTTGGAATCCTGAAAACGTGCAAAAGTTCGATACTATCAAGTTCGAACAACGTCCTGTTGAAGGCGAAATGATCGAGTTTGAAGATAAAGCAAAACAAAGCTTATTTGGCGTGGTGAAAACCATTGGTGATGACATCACTGAAGTGGATTTTAACCATCCTCTTGCTGGTAAGAACATTACGTTTGAAGTAGAAATCTTTAAAGTGACCCCTGCAGGTCAGCAAGGCATTAAAATTATGTAAGTCATTCTGACCTATATTGTTTAAAGCTTCTTCGGGAGCTTTTTTTTATTCAATTGTATTTGTCCTGCATTTAAATACAATAATCGAATATTTTTATACCGATAAACGTTTTAATCTCAGAGATATAAACTCAAAAAGGATAATACATGAATATTTTTATTGTTGTGGGTAGTGTGCGTGAAGGTCGTACTGCAATTAAAGTTGCAGACTGGATTCAAAAAACAATTCAATCTTATGAGTTCAGTACAGTAAAGACAGAAATTATCGATTTAAAAGAATGGGATTTACCTTTCTTTGCAGGTGCAAATCCCCCTTTAACGGGTATTTATGATCAGCCAAAGCAACAAGACTGGGCAGATAAAATTGCGCAAGGCGATGCCTTTATTTTTATCAGTCCTGAATACAACCATGGCTATAGCCCTGTGTTGAAAAATGCTTTGGATTACTTAGGTAAAGAATGGCAAGGTAAACCTGCTGGTTACGTCAGTTATGGGGGCAGCAATGGTTCGCGCTCTATTGATCAAATCCGTCAAGTGGCAACACAATTGGGCCTGATTGACTCAAATGCAGTCGTAGAAATTCGTGATATCTTCGCGCGGAACCGTAGTGAAACTTTTGAAGGCAACGAGTTTGATGCTCAAGCTTTAAAATCAGTGTTCGATAAACTCGTTCAATATGTAAGTGCTTAAATCAATCTTTGGTCAGCCTCCGTGTACGCAAATGCTTACATGAGAATCCGTCTATGACCTCTATGCTGATTGAGCTATTCACTTTATATTTAACTTATACAGAGACAGGATGTCTCAGAAAATAAAAACAACATTCAATGCAGGAAGCGATAGATTTGACAGGAGTTGAATCTGAGCAATATACGAAAAAGCCTCAACAGGATGTTGGGGCTTTTTTATTTTGTACTCATGAAATAGTGCGTGAAAATAAGAGTAAGACATCCTACCTCCAATAGGCAGGATGTGCATTAAGCTCAAAGATTATTTAGCTTTAGAGAGTTCTACAATCAATCGTGTCGCTAAATACAAGCGCGGGACGATGGTATCTTTTAAAATATATTCAGCATGACTCGAATGAGCACCATCTCCTGACAGTCCCATACCTTCAATAATTGCTGCTTTAGATTTGACACCAGCAAATGCGGCATCTGTGCCACCACCAGTAGGTGTGACAGAAACTGTAAGTGGAATATTTAACTCATTTTTATAAATCGCTTGTGCTTGCTCAGCCAACTTTTTAGAGGCATCATTTGCGGCTAAAGGTGGGCGACGAACTTCAAATTTCACACTCACTTGACTATCGGACAGTTTTTTATTTTTGATTTTTTCATTCAGAGTCTTTTCAACTGCTTCAAAATCTTGCACACGTAATGCACGTACATCTGCTTGCGCAGTCGCCTGATCCGGAATGACATTACGCGTCTTTCCCGCTTCAGCAACTGTCCAATTGAGTTTTAAACCCGTTTTTGGATCAGATAAATTTTGTAATTGAGCAATCTGGTGTGAAAGTTCTGTGAGTGCATTTACGCCAGCTTCAGGCTTTACACCTGCATGTGAAGATTTTCCTTTAATGTCTAAATATGCAGCACCGATGCCACTGGTGGCTAAACGTAGATTTCCATCCTTGCCACCGCCTTCAAATGAGAAAACAACATCTTGATCTTGGGCAGTCTCAGTAATCAGTTTACGAGATGCAGGTGAACTGATTTCCTCGTCAGAATTCATTAAAACAGTAATTGTGCCGTAGTCTTTATAATTTAATTTTTTTAAGGTATTTAACACATGTAGAATTGAAGCAACACCTTGTTTATCATCAATAATACCTAACCCGTAGACTTTGTCACCGTCGACTTTAAAGGGTTGGTTTTTCAGCATACCTCGTTGATAAACGGTATCCATGTGCGCAATCATCATGATCTTGCTTTTACCCTGCCCCTTCAGCACAGCTTTGACTATAGGCCCCATTTTTTCAGGGGTATCATCCATCCGATAAATGTCTGTGCTGTCAATAATGCTGACTTCAGCACCCACCGTTTTCAATTGATCAGCAACAACTTTAGCGATTTGATTCAGCCCTTCGATATCTTTGCTACCAGATTCAATGTTGACCAACGTTTTTAATGTGTCTAAATAAGCCTTTTCTTCTGCCTGCACAGCGGTTTTAATTTGTTCAGGTGTAGCTGCATAGAGTGTTGCGGAGACAGATAAGCCCGATAAAAGCATTGAATATTTGAGTGCAGTTGAAATTTTCAGGTGTGGGTTTTTCAATATTTTTTTCATTAGAATCATTCCATGTTTTCTTTTTGATTTTTCAATGTCATATAAAAATCAGGAATGATCAACAAAATAATCACATTTAAATGTAATCAAAATTTAAAGCGACTCAGGGGAATGATTAGAACCATCAGAATAATTATTCTGATGATTCAGTGATTAATTTTGACCTACTGTTAAATTTTGATTGCCTATGCATTTACAGCCACAGGCTAATGGTGAATTATGCTGTGCGGCTGGTTTACCCATCACCACCATCTTATTATCCCCTGCAACAATCGTAGTCACAGTATTGTGCTTAGGACATGTCGCTTTATCTCCGACACATGCGACTGCCTTACCCTCAATAAGAAAAGCGGTATTCGCAGAAATTACTTTGCCACCGCCTGTCGTTGGTGAACCAATCGTAATATAGGGAAAAGCCATTTTGTTCTCCTTGTTATAGATATTGAGTAGACCTTATAAAACTTCAAACTCAATACGGCGGTTTTTCTTACGACCTTCAGCTGTTGCATTGTCTGCAACAGGTTTATCCGCGCCAAGACCTTCGGTACTTAAACGTGTAGGAACAATATTTTTTGAAATGAGGTATTGTTTTACTGCTTCAGCACGCTGTTGACTTAATGCTTTATTCGCTACTGGATTACCTTGACTGTCAGTATGTCCAATGATTTTGACATTTTTACCCTGAACTTTATTCAGTGCAATGACCATCTCATCAAGGATTTGTATCCCTACAGGTAATAACACTGCACTGCCAGATTCAAACTCAATGATACGATTTTTGAGTGCATTATCAATTACAGCCTGTTCAGCATGGTTTACTCCCAATTGGGCGCTAAAACGATAAGGTGCCTGAATCAATGACTGAAAAGTGGCTGTTATCGACTGAATTTCATCTGGGTTTAAAATCTTACCCGATAAATCGACCTGTGTTCCGCGAACAGATAATTTTCCTTGCGAAACTTTTTTCAAATCAGGTGTAATCACATTGGTGACAGATTCACTCCAACCATTGGGTGCTGAAACTGGACGCACTTGGATTTTATCAATCACCTGATCTTGAGGGTAAATTGTTCGAGTTTTTGCTAAAATGGCTTGTTTTGACTGCTCGTTTGGAACAACACCCTCAACGATAATATCTTTCGCAAAACCAATGCCACTGATCCCTAGACCAATACACAAACAACTCAATTGAAATGCATTCGTAATCTTGTTTTTTATATTCATAATTATTCATCTATAAAAGTCTGACGGAAGATTTTCATACCTTGATTCAGGCTGAGTTGTCTTTCGCATAAGTTTTGTTCTAGCGTCGCAAGCCCCGCATTCTGTTCCAAATAAGCGTCAATCCAACTGGCTTCAATGAGTGATACCCAATGCTCTGTTTGCATATTTTGGGTAAAAATATCGCTCAATGCTTCAATATCTGCACCTTGGAATCCGAATAAAAGGACAGGATTATCTGAATGCAGAATCCCGATTAGGACTTCAGTGTTACTTTTAGATAAGAATCTGGAAATCAAACTCACCCAAAATGCCGCAATCTCATAGCAATAGGCTGGATTGTTAATCGGCAAAATGAGAATCTTATTCATCTTTGCGGTACCACTTTTTAATACCGGCTGAAGAAGTAATCCAAGACCAATCATACTCTGAGCAAGTTCATAGACACTGACTTTCATCAATTGTGCAAATGAATGCATTGTATGATTGTCAAAAAAACGACTGGTTTCAGATGGATCTAAAATTTGAATCTCATCCGATAACTTAGCGAGTTTATCTAACAAAATATCTGGATCTCGTACCGTGCGAATTACACGGTTACGTTGGAACAGATCAATCAGTACAGGTTTATAGCTATACGGTGCATATAACAAGTTTTGGAAAGGCGAATCTACTTCTAATAAGTGACTCAGTACCATCGGAAACTGACGACCAGAGCTATCTTCACTGGTAATCAGGTTCGCAGCCAAAAACATATTTTCTTTAGGATTCGCAATAAAGAAATCTAAAGAGGCCAAGGTTTGATAAGTTTCATTAAAATTCGGCTTTTTCATGGCCAAATCAAGGGCTTCGGTGATCCATTGATCAATCACTTGAATCAGCGAATACTGTCCTTTGCTCTTGAGAAAATCCCCTCTTGCAGGGCTCTTACCGTAATACAACGGCGTAGACTTTACGATTTGCATGGTTGATCTCCCTGTCTGATCTTTCCTTGATTCATCATGGTGTTGCACCTCCTGATGCAGGAGTATTGGCACTTGTTGCATTTTGGAGTGCTGTTGCAGTCGCAGGATTAGCAGCACCGGTTGAAGGTGCGACAGGTGCAGCTTGCGCAGAAATCACACGTACAGCCGTCTTATTGGTTGTGACTTTATCAACCAGTTGCAAGCCGTTGAAATCACGATTCGAACCGACGCTTGGATTCCCCCCTTGACCTGAGTTTCCACTAATTAAACGGAAGTTCACTTTAACTGCCACTTGAGGATTTTGTGGGTTAGACCAAGTCATTTGAACCACACCATTTTGCTCTACACGTTGTGATGAATCGATCAGCTTATTGATACCGTACTCACCTGGTGCATCAAATACAGTGTGTGTTTTACCTTCCAAATCCACTGCAGTAATACGTGCACCTGGAATAGCTCCAGCATTTGGCCACACAAAGTTCACCCACTGTTGAATGCCATTTTCAAAAATCAAACGCTGACCATCAATGTCGATGGTATAAGACAATAATTGTTGGTTTGGTAATGGATAGAACTGGAAGTTTGACTGGTTTGCTGCAGCTGGTGCTGGCGCAGCTGCACCCGCAGATAATCCAGTTGCCACACCATTTAACGGTGCGACATAACGCTGGAAGTTCATCACAAATTGAGGATTTAAAATAATCCCTTGGTCTTTCCACGTTTTAGACGTCAAAGTATAACCACGACGAACCACAAATGGATCTAACGTTTCTTTCACAAAGTTGGCAATACTACCGGCTTCACCAAAGATCTGACCAATCTCTCCACTGGTCGCTTGAAGTGATGCTGAAGAGTTGAATGGTACTTTTTTACTTAAGTTTTGATTGAACGGTTGATACGCCTGCATCATCCACAGCTTATTAATCTCTTCCTGTGTGGGCACAATTAAACTTTCAAACGATTGCGTTAAAGGACTAATAAATAGCTTTTGCACAATCTTATTGTCTAGGTCATTTAGACCCACTGACAGTTTTTCATCGACTAACTTTTGCGTAACGTTTAGCACAGAAGTTTGTTCATTGATGGTTTGCTTCACCAGTGCCATTGAATTCGGGCCAATGTCACCTGCATTTCTCAGATCATTCATTTTACTACGGACTTGACTTAGACTTTCTAAGTACTCATCTAGTAATGATTTGTTCTGCTGATCGTCACGCTTACGCACCAATTGATAGAACACATTAAACTCTTTCGAGATAATGCCTTGAGTTTGGCTTGCAGCACGCTCAACAGCATTCGAGGTATCTTGACGTAATACTTTACGTTTAAACCATGCTACAAAACCTTTTTGCGGCGCAGCGAGTTCAGCTTGAACCACCGGGTTATCCCAACTGGTTTCTTTGGCTGTACGTTCGACCAATGTACGAATCGGAGAGTTTTGTGGCTCACCTAATAAATCAATGGCTTTACGCTGTTGTTCAAAATCAGAAGTTTTCGCATAGTAAACAGAACCTAAGAATTTACGCCATTCCGCGATATATTCTTTTTTATAGAGTTCCGTTAACTGTCTACGAATTTGATCTGGACTACCACTAAAGGTTAAATCATCAGACTGATTTGCATTAAGTACCCAATCTCTAGATTCTGTCGGGCTATTCGCTGCATCATCAATCGCTTTCTCAATATATTCGCTCCATGCTTTCTGTGTGAATACACCCGGCAATGCATATGAACCCAAGACCACTGAACGGTTTGCTTCACCGACGATTTGAGCTGTAGTCACTGCAGGAAAACGCGCTGCACCTCGCATCTTAATTTCGTTGTAAACGCGATCACGTGCAGGCATACCTTTCATCACTGAAAGCAACACATTACGGCTTTGATCGACCAATTGTGCATCTGCAGATAAGGTTGGGAACTTTGGATCATTCGCCAATGTCATGCTGTAAGTCAAAATTTGTTCTGCACGCTGAATCATTTCACCACGCGGCATTTGACCACGATTGGCATCTAACCATGAACGCCAAAAACGAGTCACCTGATCACTTAAATGACTGGCTTCCATATACTGTGGATTACTCATCATTAAGTAGGCTTTGAGGGCGTTGTAGGCATCTTGTGGACTGGTATCACTGGGTTCTAAATTCTGCTGTGATCGACCAGAGGCTTGTTGAATTTCTACATTGACATGATTCGCTTTCAACGTTGCTTCATTGGCTTTTACACGTTGTAAAAATTGCGAAATATTCTGTTGTGATGGTTCTAAAACAATTTGCTTCACGCCTTTGAGATATTCAACTTTCAGCTTTTCACGAAGCTCATTGCCTTGGTACATCCCAAAGCCAAATTTTAATGGGCGATTTTCATCAAAATCATCCAGTTGTTGTAAGCGTTGTTGTAATACTAAAAGTGCATCTAACTGTGTTGAAAGTGCTTGTCCAGAGGTCTGTTCCATTTGCACAACTTTATTTAAGTCTGCCTGAACATCTGCAATCAATTGTTGGTTATTACGATATGACCAAACCCATAGACCTAAAATAATCGACATACCCAACAAAGCTGCGATAAAGGTTAAATAACGCTGACGCTTTTTGGCTGGATTAATATGCTGCTTCACTAGGTCTTTATCTTTCAAGATCACATTTGAAAATAGACCTTTTAAGAAATAACCATGGTTTTGAGAAACCGAAGTTTTAGGAATACCATGCTCACTGTTCGGAATTTTTGTTAATCGGAAGTCTTGAGCAATTTGCTCTGTCATCGGACTTTCAATCACACCTTCTTGTAACGCACTAGTAAAATAAAAACCACGGAACACAGGCTTAAACTGATATGGATTTTCTTCGAATAACGTACCAATAAAGGTCTTCAACGCAGGTTTAAGCGTTTTAAACTCAAGTGGGAAAGTCATCACACTTGGAGAAATATTTTGAGAATGACGGCGGCTTAAATGCGTGGTACTGACGCTCTTCAATCCATCATATAAAATATTATAGTGTTGCTCGAACAAATCGACCGCATTATTTGACGAATCAGGCTCATATGGCAATGTCGCCCCCCAAACCTGATCAAACTCTTCCTGCTCATAACAATCAAAAAATTCAGTAAAACCAGCAATCAAGTCCATTTTTGAAAAGACCAAATATACAGGTGCAAAGATTTCTAAACGTTCTGTTAAATCTTGAATACGTGCACGTAAATTTTTTGCTAATTTTAAAGATTTTTCAGGACTTTGACTGACCAATTCAGCAATACTGACCGTAACAATCAAGCCATTAATCGGTGCTTTAGATCGGTTCTTTTTCAATAAATCTAAAAAACCGACCCATTCTGAGTGATCTTCTGAATAGACAGAATAACGACCAGCAGTATCCAACAGCACCCCTTCTGTTGAGAAGAACCAGTCACAGTTACGCGTACCGCTTAAGCCTGAAGACACTGCACTTTTATGCGTTTCTTCAAATGGAAACTTTAAACCTGAGTTATAAATAGCAGAACTCTTACCTGCTGCTGGGTTACCAATCACCATATACCAAGGTAATTCATATAAAGCAGCATTACCTTTTTTATCACCCAATTTTGACTTACGAATCAATTGAATTGATTCTTTCATCTGCTGGCTAACGAGTTCAAGCTCTTCTTTATCTTTCTTTTTGCCATACTCGGCTTCAGTATCTTTTTCTATTGCTTCAGCTAGCTCTTCACCTTGCTGCGCATGCTTTCGACGTTGGAATAAATAATAGATCCCATAAATAATTAAACCGACAAAATATGCGCCAAGTAAAGGCCAAAAGAATTTACTCGGAATGGTATTTTTCAACGCCATAAGTGAAACAAATATAGACAATGCGATGATTGCCTTTGGATTTGTAACGTATTGCCACAAGTAGCCTAAAATAATGTACATTTTTTTCTCGTTCTATTCTTTAATTCAAATTCGTTCATGCAGATTTGCTTATCCAACTAAAGGCTAAACAGCTCGCTCATTCGATTGTTCTTGTTCACTTATGGCTTGAATAAAGCTCTGCGTTTGTGGCAAGTCACAGCAATACACCATTGACGTCAATTCATCTGATGCTTGCATGCCTAAGATAAATCCAAACACCTTCGCCACATGCTCTGTTTGCCCTACACTTGATTTCATATACACATAGTGATGTTGTTCAATTGGCGTTTCGGAAAAATTATGATTTAGGCCTTTCACCACTTTTAAATCAGTAACATCATCAAGCTGCATGACAAAAGGTTGTTCATGCTGATATTGTTGGAGTTGATGAATATTGAGTTGTTCTAAAGTGTTCAATAACTTACTTTCGTTTAATGCAATTTTAATCGTTTTTACGGGTTGCAAATGATTTATTAGCACTGAATTTTTGGCGATACAACAACTTCCCACAAATTCCGACGGAAGATACTGTTCAGACATCCATGTTTTTTCATCGACTGTGTCTTGATCAATTTCTGAATCTGCAACGACAACAAAACTCACAATATCTTCTAATTTCTGGACTTGCTGTAACAAATTCATCCATTCTTTATACGATGTTTCTTTACCCCAATAATGAAGTTCCACGTGGAACTTTTGCGGAATAATACCGAGCGCAGTAAAGAAATCAGCTATTAACTCTTTCGTCGCGTCTTCATCCCAAACATGAAGTAAATCTTCTGCCAAAACCAAATGAACATCTAAACGATTTAATTTTGAAACCTGTTCAATCTTACGCTCGGTACTCTCTTCATTTTCATAGTCTGCACTCGGGTCAATCCATGCAGGATGCATACGATATTCATGTACCAACTGCCCTTCATAGAACAACGCAGACTGTTTTAGATGCTCTGCAATCGCCCACAGTGTTTCCGTATTCTGTTCAAGTTGGTGTTTAATCAAAGCTTCAATACGTTTTTGACGTTTATTGCCTTGGTCAAATTCATCTTCGTCCTCTGATTCAAGCATATCGTCAATTTCTGGAATGCGATAACTCAAAATAGGTAATCCATAACCATTTAAAAGTTTTGAATCAAGTTCTGGGCTTTTAAAGTTTTTTAATTCTTCCCAGATCGCCTCATCCTCGCCCAATGCGCTTAAAGATTTACTCGAAAATACATTCAATTCAGTCCACATGATTTTTTCAGGTGGACGTTCTTGCTCTGCTTCATCTTGATCATCATTGGCACGTTGTGCATTTTGCTTCTTTTCTTGACTTTCTTGATACCATTTTCGAATCACAAATGGCATGACAAAGAGCATTGATAAAGCAAAGGGCAATAAGCCAAAAAATAACAACATATCCTGTGTAGAAGGATCATGATTAATATCACGCCAATAGAACACTACAACTGCCGTTACAATGACAAAAACAGTGATAAACACACCTAAAATCATTTTAATCATTAAGCAGCCCCAAGTAGTGCATAACAGGTTTCATTATTATGTTCCGGTTGTTGAGGCATCAAAAAAGCCCCTTGACTTAAGCCCATATCAAAATTTGATGATAAGCAAATCGGTTGAATTTCTTTTTTATCTAAAATCAATCTCACATCCACCATTAAGGTTGGACTACACCAACTCTGAATGATGCTCTTTAATTTTTGACTGCGCTTTTTATGGGGTAAAAAATCTAAGTAAGTCTTACGATCTAAGGGACCGATTTGAATTTCAATTTTCCCATCAATCTGTTTGACCACTTCACCGCAAAAAGTATTGATACCCAACAAACTCGGATTTGTACCACCGAGACTGGTTCGCTGTTCAGGTGCTAATTTAAATTTTTCTTCCACAAATTCTTCAATATGAAAATCAGTTTTAAAAATGCTACTCAACATGGTTTTTAGAGCATAGGCATTATTATTCTGTCCCTGCATTAAACCTGCAAATTCAGCAAAGTAATCATCCAATTCAATTTGCTGATGATGCTCACTGATATATCCATTTAGCGCATGTAGAATCTTTAAATAATGATTTTCTTCTTCAATCTCATAACGAATCGGTAAATTATAGGCAACACTTGACTCAGCATATTGCGCAGTCAGTTTATGGTTAAATAAACTTAGAAACTTCCGCGTTTCTTCTCTCGCTTTACGTGGAGCAAGTTTCACTTTATTGGTATAGCTATACGGTAATGCACCTTGCATACCAGTTAAACCCACCATTAGATTGGTCAGCTCAACCTTTTCTTCAACCAATTGTAAAGATTCAATTTCAGTTTTGGGAAAGTTCAACTCAACTGATGATTCAAAGCGAAAATCATTTGCCCAATACTTTAAATTTTGTTGATAAGGAACATGCCTTAGCAGTCGAATACTTTGAATAAACTCAAAGGAAGTCGGTGCTTTAAACAACTCATCAGTTACAGAAGCTTCTTGCCACCAACGTTCTGAACGCATTGGTATAACTCCTGTTGTGAGTTCACATCATAAATAATGACATCAACAAAACTGTTCATTTGAACTTTTAAATTAAACACATGACTCAGTAATTGACTAAAAATATAAAGACTGTGTCCATGGAATACTTTTGCATCGATATGCAGATGAACTTTCACACCACGAACAAACATTGGGAAGGGTTTTGCTTCAACCAACTTATTGGTCAATTCAAAATCAACTTGTTTGATCGCATCAATTAATAAATGATTTTCTTTGGTTTTAGGTAAGTTATATAGTTCTAATAATTCTTTAACATGACTCACCGCATCCCCTTTCATCAAAGCTAAAGTATTTAAGGACAAATGCGAAATGATACGCCACTGCTCTTGCTGATTTTGTTTAAATTGATTCGGTAGTGTCGGACGCTTCAAGACCAAAGCACGCCGTGCCAAACTACTGTCATTCAGATTCAGGACATTATTCGACTGACTCAGTGCTTCATGGGGCAAATTTCGATTTGAACACAGCAGTTTAGTACTAATAAAATCAGATTTGGTATCAAATGGACTCAATTGCTTGGAGATGATGGAATAGCCTGTTTCCACAAATTTGCTATGCATCAGAGTCGGATTTAGCGAATAAAAAAATTGCACTTTTTCATCGTTATAATGACTCATCGCAAAGAAAGGTAAGATCGGATAAAAAACCTGATCATCACTATTTTTCTCGCGCACCATATTCATACTGAGTATTGAATACACTTGATAAAATTCTGGATGATGCGTATCCGTGAGTAATGGATACTCCATATTCTTATGGTTTATTTTTTGTGGTTCTGCACTTTTTTCAAATAGGTTAACCGCAGGTGTACAAAACAATTTAAAGTTGGCAACATTCAACTCAGAATAATTTCGGATCACCACTTGATCATTCAAGTTCAATTTAAAATGAATATGAATTTCAAAACTGGTCTGTTCTTTAATCCGCCCTTTCAGGAAACCTAAATTAAGGTTGAGAAAATTATATTTTTCAGCAAAGCAAAAATATTCCATCAATAAGCGATATGCATGATGCGTATGCTGATCAATCGGCAATACACTTTCCTCTTCATCAAATCCAATCACATCAAAAGGATTTTGAATGGGGAAATTTTGAGTACCGATTTTGACTGAAAAACCTGTGGTCGTTTTAAAAATACTGTCCAAAACTTGAAGTGGGAAATTTGAAATCGCATCCAAATAGATGGGTAACTTTTCATTACCGATCCATTTATGCGCATCATTAAACAATTCAAAACCCAAGACCATCGTGGCATTTTGATTCAAATGAATATGTGCACTTGGATTAGTTTTAAACTCAAGTTTATTGAGAAGAATGGGGAGTAATTTAACTTGCTGGGTACTGTTAAACTCACACTGCACGCCTTTAAAACTCCGTGATTTCAACATCGTGTTTTTAGGAATCACATGTGCTTCAGTAAGCTGCTTCACTTTATTGACATCTTCAAAACTTACCACCGTACAACTTGGAAAATGACGGAGATACTGAGGAAACATCACCTCAAACAATGCACGAGTAAAAATATCGTAACTGTCAGCTAACTTTTTATCGACACGTGCAGCAATCAGTGAGAATGCTTGTATTAGACGCTCAATATGAGGATCGTCAATCTGCTCTTGGTTTAAGGATAGGCGTTGTGCAATCTTTGGATACTTCTGCGAAAACTCCCGCGATTGCTGACCAAATTCTTGTAGCTGCTTCTCATAATACGGTAAAAGTTCTTCTATCACTGGAGCCCCGGGTCTAAGATCGTGCAGAAATTACATATTGTTGCGTGGTCGGTTTTAATAAAGCATCAAAAATGACAGGTTCATATAAGGGATGAATATTTAAATATGCTTGTATGCTTAAGCAAAGCGATCCCATATTTTGTTCATCAATTAACATTTCTACTTTTATTTGTGTTAACCGTGATTCTTGCGCAGCAATCGAACTTTCGATTGATTGACAAATTTTGTCTCGATCCATTGGATTTGCTGTGGACAGTCCAACAAAATCAATAATGCCAAACTGTAAAATAGATTTCTTAACTAAGGGAAAATCATCAATGGTTTCAAATTTTGCAACTCGACTATTTAAAAGGTCTTCTAAATCATGAGCAACAGATTCCCGCAACTCCTTAATCGTTAAACCTCTGAGTTGTTCTTCTTGTTCTGGTATTAAACGATCAAACAATGTTGACCTAAATCCAAAAGGATATAAATGATCGAGTTTCATTCTATATATCTATGTTTAAGGGAGAAACAAGGACCAATAGAGTATTGATCCTTGTCTTAACACTTAAATTACAATTAGTTTGCAGCAGTGTATTGCGCAACGTTATTCGCAAGTGACCACTTACCAGTAATCGCACCTTGCTGAGCGCCAGAGATATCTTGTTGGTTATAAGTCCACTCAACCGCAGCATACTTAAGACCAAATGATTCGTGTGGCACACCTTCTTCGCTTACGCTTGGAGATACACTTGAAATCAAAACGTGTTTTAATTTGATTTGTAAGTACTTGATACGCTTGTCACCATTTGCACGGTAAAAATCGATTTGTACTTCATCAAATGTATAACCCGCTGAACTTGCTTCCCAAAGTTTTGGACTTGTAGCATCCAAATCTTTAACAAAAAGCATATCAGAGTGTTCAACACGTTCAGCAGTATGACCACCTACGCTTGAAGACGTTGCTGATTTAGGCTGACGAATGTTATGAGACCAAGAATTAACTTCTAGCCATTTCTTGTGCTCATTGTCACGCGATTCGCCATCAATCTTGTATTTTCCTCGAAATTGAAGATATATATCTTTCATTGAAGATTTCCTATTATATTAACATTATTATAAAGTTGCCCTATTTTAGTTAGAGGACTGAGGTAACTCAGTGACAAGTCGCAGAGAAACTGACAACTCATCCAACTGGAAGTGTGGTCTTAAGAAAACGACCGACTTGTAGTGACCCGGATTTGCTGGATCTTCTACAACCTTTACAGATGCTTCACGAAGCGGGTACTGTGCTTTCGCTTCTTGAGAAGCACCATCATCTAATAAAATATATTGCGCCAACCATTCATTTAAGAAAGCTTCCACGTTACCTGCGGATGCGAAACTTCCGATTTTGTCACGCATCATCGCTTTCAAATAGTGGGCGATACGAGACACTGCCATGATGTATTGAATTTGGCTGGATAACGCAGAGTTTGCGTTGGCTGTATCACTGTCATACTTCTTCGGTTTTTGCGTCGATTGAGCACCAAAGAACGCCGCGTAATCGGTATTTTTACAATGTACCAGCGGAATAAAGCCTAGATCACTGAGCTCTTTTTCACGACGATCTGTAATTGCCACTTCTGTTGGACATTTGAAGACCACTTCCCCATCATTTGTTTTAAACGTGTGAACAGGCAAACCTTCAACCAGACCACCACCTTCAACACCACGAATAGCAGCACACCAACCATGCTGGTCAAACGCATTGGTTAAACGAGTACCAAAACCATAGGCAGCATTCATCCATAGGTATTGGTCATGGTTATCACCATTTACATCTTCCACGAAGTTGAAGCCTTCAGTTGCCCAACCTTCTTTAGGATCGTAAGGTAAACGACCAAGGACACGTGGCATAGTCAGTGCAACATAACGTGAGTCATCACTTTCACGGAATGAACGCCACTGTACATATTCAGCAGTTTCAAATACTTTTGATACATCACGTGGACGATCAATCTCTGTAAATGATTCTAAACCTAAAATCGATGGGCTCGCTGCTGAAATAAACGGCGCATGTGCCGCTGCGGCAACATGAGAAATCTGCTCAAGAAGATACATATCAGAAGGTGTACGATCAAACTCGAAATCACCAATGAGTGTTGCATAAGGCGCACCACCGAATGAACCATACTCTTCTTCATAGACTTTTTTAAACAATGTGCTTTGATCAAAATCTGTCGCACTTTGAAAATCCTTGACCAACTCTTTTTTCGTCGTATTCAACATACGAATTTTAATCAAAGGATTTGATGGTGTTTCCTGACAGAAGTAATAAAGTCCACGCCACGTCGACTCAATTTTTTGAAAGTGTTCATTGTGCATAATTTTACTGAGCTGAGCTGAAATTAAGGCATCAATCTCAGCAATACGCTTATCAATCGAAAGCGTCATATTGTCTGAAACTGTAATTGTTCCAGCCATCACTTCTTTTGCTAAGTCACCAAGTAAGCTTTTTGCACGCACATGCTCTTCATCATTACGTGCGATACGGCTTTGTTCAACGATTGAATCTAATAAACCCACATCTTCTGTCGTTTGACTGTTTGCTTGAGCAGCTTGTAAATTACTCATGATCATCTGCTCCAGCTTCAGCACTCATCTTGCGAATTTGATCTGTATTCTTCAATACATCATCCAGAAGATCTTCTAAACGCTCACTATTTGAAATTTTATTACGCAGATCTGTCAAACGCTCACGCGCTTCAACCAGCTTTTTCAAAGGATCAACTTTTTGAACGACATTTTCAGGACGGAAGTCTTCCATTGAGTTAAACGTTAGATCAACGTTCATACGCCCACCTTCTTCAGTCAACGTATTTTCAACTTGGAAAGCCGCTCGAGGAGCCAAGGACTCCATCACTTCATCGATATTTTCCAAATCAACATTGATGAACTTTTTGTCTTTTAATTTGGTTTTCTCGAGTTCAGATGCCGCTGAAAAATCCCCCATCACCCCAACAACAAAAGGCAATTCTTTAATTTCTTTACCATCACCGACTTCAACGTCATACGTTAACTGGACACGCGGTGGTCGAATGCGTTGTAATTTTTTTTGTACACTTTCACGCTTAGCCATAATTTTTTATCCTAATAATTGAATCTTATAAATTTGCAAATGGACTACTTCCTGACGCTTTTGCAGGTGCAGTTGATTTAGATTTAGGTGCTACTTTCGCAGGAGCTTGAGTCGGTGCTTTCCGAGTCGTTGTACGCTTAGGCTGTACTTTAGGACGACTTTGTGTACGTGGAGATTGCATTCTAGGACGGGACTCAGATACTGCCACTTCCTTCTTATCTTCAATCACAGCCAAAGGCTTTGCTCTTCTCACTGCTTCTGAAAAAGCCACTGCTGGCGCATAACCCTCATCCGAAAGATAACGCACTTCTTTGTCTCGAATCTGAGTTAAAGCTTCATTCGCGATTGCAACACCCGCTAAAAATTTCACATCCGTTAAAGATGAATGCTGAACTTGTTTAGCATTAAGCTCATTCACCAATTGAAGCGCTTTGTAGTTTTTACCCATTTGTTGAAATCTTTGCGCTGCTTGGGCAAGGTATCCATTTAGATTATCTTTATTTTTCTTATCACATGCTTGAGCATAAATTTGCAACAATGTTGGGTCCGTTTCACCCACAGCCAAAGGATTATCCTTTAAACAACCTCTTTTAAGCTCATTCGCAAATGCTGGACTGGTTAGCAACGAACCCACTAAAAGCGTTGTAAATAATATTGCATTTTTCAAAATATACCTCTGCCACTGTATTAAATTCTTAGGTTTTAATTTGTACAACTTTGCTCATGCTCTAACGACCCCATTGTTTATTAAAAGTTTATTTAAAATAAATTTTATTGTTGGTAAGGTTTTGACTTTTTTATTAAACCGTATGAAATTTAACTAGAAAAACTATGTGCTCGTCAAGAACAATCGTGCCATAAAAGTGAATTAGTTATCAATTTTTGGTTACAAAACAATATAGTTGCGATATAGTTTGATACCTAAATAATGTTTTTATCTCATTAAAAATTATGTACAATAACGAGTAGAACCATTAAATATGTATCAAAAATTTGTTGTTTTTTATACATTTACACAGATTTAAACATAAATGTTGTTGTCTATTTTACAGGCAAAATTGATCTAAAAAATTTATAATTTCACAGAGACCTCAAATGAATAATTTGAAAATTTTAATTACAAAACTATCTACAACAACAAGAACAGCTTTAGAAAAGTCTGCCAATTTTTGTATTACACAACAAAATTACGAAATTGAAATTGAACATTTATTGTATGAATTGCTCAATCAAGATCAGAAAAATGATCTGATTATCCTCTTAGAAAAATACAAAATTTCTAAAGATGGCTTACTGGACGATATTAAAGAAACCATTTCTCAATTGCCAAAGGGCAATTCACGTACGCCTATTTTTGCTAAATCAATCGTACGATTATTAGAGCAAGCTTGGCTACTGGCTTCTGCTGAAAAGAATCCTGTTATCCGTAGTGGGCATTTGCTTGTTGCGTTGCTTACAGCACCGGATCTTTATCAAATTGCTATTCGTGCTTCAAGTTTATTTGATCTATTCCCGATTGACACGATGAAACACAAGTTTCTTGATATTTGTGTGAAAAGTGCTGAACAACAATCTGAATCTGACCACACTGAATCTCAAAATAATGAACAGTCATTGTCTAATGATCATTCAGAAACGGCTACGCCAAAAACGCCTGCATTAGATCAGTACACAATCAATTTGACTGAAAAAGCACTTAAAGGCGGGATTGATCCAGTGATTGGTCGTGAGTTTGAAATCCGTCTCATGCTGGATATTTTGATGCGTCGTCGTCAGAACAACCCTATTTTGACGGGTGAACCCGGTGTAGGTAAAACCGCAGTTGTTGAAGGTTTAGCACTTAAAATTGCCAACAATGAAGTACCTGATGCACTTAAGAATGTGCACTTACATGTATTGGATATGGGTTTATTGCAAGCGGGTGCAAGTGTAAAAGGTGAGTTTGAAAATCGCTTAAAGCAAGTGATTAAAGAAGTTCAAAGTTCGGCACATCCGATTATTATCTTTATTGATGAAGCACATACCTTGATCGGTGCAGGTGGTCAAGCGGGTCAAAATGATGCTGCTAACTTACTTAAACCGGCTTTGGCTCGTGGTGAGTTACGCACGATTGCAGCAACAACTTGGGCTGAATATAAGCAATACTTCGAAAAGGATGCAGCATTAAGTCGCCGCTTCCAAGTGGTTAAAGTTGAAGAACCTACTGAGGAAGTTGCTATTGATATGCTTCGTGCGATGATTCCAGTCATGGCAAATCACTTCAATTTAAAAATTGATGACGAAGCGATTGTGACAGCAGTCCATTCATCACATCGTTATATTACCGGTCGCCAACTTCCAGATAAAGCAATTAGTGTTTTAGACACTGCTGCTGCACGTGTTGCACTGACTCAAAATGCGCAACCCGTTAAACTAGATCAACTCAAAGCTCAACAACACAATCTCAATTTAGAACTAAAAATTTTAGAAAACGAACATCAGCATTTTCCAATTCATCAAGAACGCTTAGCAAATTTGAAAAATGCCATTACAGTGCTTGAAGCTGATATTCTACAAACAGAACAAAGATGGCAACATGAACTGAAACTGGTTCAACAGCTTAAAGAACTTGAAATTAAAGCTGAGAATGGTGAAGCACTCGAAGCAGATGCCATTGCCAAAGTTCGTGATGAATTAACTCAATTCCAAGGGCAATTTCCACTGGTTTTTGAACGCGTTAATGCACAAATCATTAATGAAATCATTTCAGATTGGACTGGAATCCCTGTCGGTAAGATGGTCAATGATGAAATTAAGCAGATTTTAAGTTTAGAAGAAAAACTCGAACAGCGCGTGATGGGACAAGATTATGCCCTTCATCAACTGGTTCAAGGTATTAAAACATCCAAAGCGAAGCTTGAAGACCCAAATAAACCACAAGGTGTGTTTATGTTGGTTGGACCAAGTGGTGTAGGTAAAACAGAAACAGCCTTGGCACTTGCCAATGAATTGTATGGTGGTGAATCACATTTAATCACCATCAATATGTCTGAATACCAAGAAGCACATACGGTTTCCTCTTTAAAAGGTGCACCTCCAGGTTATGTCGGATATGGTCAAGGTGGCGTATTAACTGAGGCTGTACGTCGTAATCCCTATAGTGTCGTACTGTTAGATGAAATTGAAAAAGCCCATTCAGATGTACAAGAATTATTTTATCAAGTCTTTGATAAAGGTACGCTTGAAGATGGTGAAGGTCGTGTCATCGACTTTAAAAATACTACGATATTACTGACTTCAAATGCAGGCTCGAGTGCAATTATGCAAGCGTGTTTACCACATCCAGTTGAAGAATGGCCAACGGCTGAAGAATTACTGGATCAACTTAAACCAAGTTTATATAAACAGTTTAAACCTGCATTCTTAGGTCGTATGCGTATTGTTCCATACTTCCCATTACATGATGATTTATTGGTTCGTATCATTCATCATAAGATTGGTAAGATTACGGCACGTATTGAAAAACAATATCAAACTCGTGTTGAATATACCGACGACTTGGTTGAATTATTACTCAGTCGTTGTACAGAAGTAGACAGTGGTGCTCGAAATGTCGATAACATTTTAAATTCTTCTGTACTTCCAGAATTGGCGACTCAAATATTGATGGCACTGGCAGATCAAAACTTGCCTAAGCTGATCAAAATTGACAGCAAAGAGAATGAAATTGAGTATCTTTTAGATCCTGTTGAAAAACCCGTTAAAAAGCGTACGCCTAAAAAAGCCAAAGCGACCGAAGCTTAGGCAATAAATAAGAGACAGACAATACAATGAATTTAGATCTCGAAGCATTATTACAACCCATCTCTGCAGAGCGTTTATGTGGCGATGACCAGTCATTTTCGAATGATTTCCATGAAATCAAAAAAGCGAAAACAGAAGATGACCCACTACTCGCATTAGGCGAATGGGTTGCCGAGCCTAAACAGGCTGATTGGAATTTTGTGAGTAATAAGTCCATTGAGCTGTTGACGCATAAAACCAAGGATATTCGCTTGCTGACTTGGCTCAGTGAAGCTTGGGGTAACTTATACGGCCTTGAAGGTCTAGCAAAAAGTTTAGAGCTATCGCATCGTATTTTGGAAGAGTATTGGTTACATATTCATCCTGAAATTGAAGACGATGATCTCGACCAACGTTTGGGTTTACTTCAAGGTTTAACCACTCAAGTACCTGCTATCATTAAGAAAATACCTTTGGTGACAGGACAGCCTTTTTATTCTTTATTTGATTATGAAAAAATTTTGCATGATCAAAATAACCGACTGAAAAAACCCGATGACTCAAATGAAGTGAATGCTTCGGATGAATTCGATCGTTTTGAACAAGCGCTATTTAATACATCTAAAAGTTTTCAGATTCAGAATTATCAACACTTTACAGACATTCTGAATCATTGGAATACGCTAAAACAAGTGCTTGATCAATTGATGGAGCTCGATGCACCAAGCTTTGCAAGTATCGACTCGCAATTGGACTCCATTAATAAGACCCTTAGAAAATTATATAAGGCGGATGCTTTTCATAATACCAACCAAGTTCAGTCTTTAGTTGCAGAAACATCGACTAGTCAGCCTACAGAACACCTAACACAATCCATTGAAATGATGCAGAACAACCAAAATACCCAATCATTTCAACCGCAACCTCAAAGTCACTTACAAAACCGTGAACAAGCGATGAAGGTGCTCCAAGAAATTGCTGACTATTTCCAAACCAATGAACCGCATAGTCCTGTGAGCTATATGTTGCAGAAGACCATAAAGTGGAGCCAGATGCCTTTACACGAATGGTTAGCACAAGTTATTAAAACTGAAAGCCCTCTTGAAGCTGTTCAAGAATTACTGGGCGTCAACAATAATCATGAATCGAATGAATGGTAATAATTAATGTTTAAAGCGGAAAAAATACTTTGGGGTGAAGGTTTATTTTTAAGACCTCAACACTTTCAGGTCCAAGATACCTACCATGAGCAAAGGTTAAATCAGACCATTCGTTCAACGATTCCTTATGCTTATGGTGTTCAGTCGATTCGATTCGATGAAACTCAGCTTGGAACACATGTCCTTGCTTTAGAAAGCGTAGATATGATGTGGCAAGATGGTGAAATCTATTCTGCACCCTCTCGTGATTTATTGCCTGAGCCTGTACAGTTGGATGATCTCAACTTCCGCGGTGAAATGACGATTTTCCTTGCGCTCTCTATATTGCAACCCAATAAAAAGAATGTTGCCTTAGATGATGCCAAACAGCCGAGTCGTTATCATTCGTATCTCAATGAAACACATGATCTTTATACGGATGCAGTTCCTGCTGAAATTACATTAGTCCGTAAACGTGCTGAAATAAAACTATTGGAATCGCAAATCGATCCAAACCACGATATGGATGGTTTTTTATATCTGCCCATCGGCAAGATCAAACGACATAGTGCAGGTAATTTCGAACTTGATTATAAATTCATTCCGCCTATTTTACATATTGAATCATGTGATTCTTTAATCAGTAATTTGAAACGAACATTGAATGTCATTAAGGCAAAAATTAAAACCATTCAAACCAACAACCGTGAAAATGAACAAAAACTCATCGAATTCCGCTCTGGTGATATCGTTTCATTTTGGTTGGTCAATGCTTTAAATACAGCGCATGCAACTTTAAGCCACTTGATGCTCAATCCACAAATTCACCCAGAGCGTTTATTCTTTGAATTATTGCGTTTAACGGGTTCATTACTTACATTCTCAACCGCTTACGAAGTTGAACATTTACCACAATATAAACATCACAATCTCCAAGAAAGCTTTGCTCAGCTCGATGTGATTTTGCGTGATTTACTCGACACTATTATTTCGAGTCGTTATATCAATATTGGCTTAAAAGAAATTCGCCCATCTTATTGGGTCGGCAGTCTTGAATCTGACAAGATCACACGTGATTCACGTTTATACATCGCTGTTTCTAGCACAATGATGCAAACGCATGAACTAGTTCAGATTGTACCTCTACGATTCAAAGTCGGTACAACCGTTGATGTAGAACAACGCGTAGTTTCTGCATTACCAGTGATTCCAATTCATCATCTGATGCAAGTTCCAACGGCAATTCCTGTACGTTCAGGTGTGAATTATTTTGAAGTTGAGCCGCATCATGAACTCTATCAACGTATGCTTGACTCAGAAACCATCTGTATTTATGTTCCTGCTGGTTTCCAAGATATTACGATTGAATTGATTGCTGTGATGAATGGATAATAAGGAAAATAATAATGAATAATCCAAATGGTGCTCCTTCCCTCTTCGATGATGGTCAAATTGGTGTAGGCTCAACACCAAATCATGCAAATAAAATGACTCAAACCACCAACTTGGTGGATTTGATGCATGATGGTTTTTATATTGTATTCATGATTAAAAACCAATATGTCCCACAAAATGCAGAACAGTTCCGTGAAAAAATCATGGATCAGTTAAACCGTTTTGAACATCAAGCCAAAAAACTACAATTTTCTGCCGAAGATATTCATGATGCAAAATATGCTTATTGTGCTTTGCTTGATGAAACTATTGTGACTCAGCAAGATCCGAGCTTTTTTAATCTTCAAAACTCATGGCTCATTAGCCCATTACAACTCAGCTTATTTGGTTCACAACTGGCAGGATATCGATTCTTTGATATTTTGGAACACATTCGTGCACGTGGTAAAGATCGTCTGTCTGCACTTGAAGTTTTCCATTATTGTTTATTACTGGGTTTCCAGGGTAAGTACCGTATTGAATCTATCGAGAGTCTCAATCACCTTGTTGCTCGTGTGGGTGATGAAATTGATTATCTAAAAGGTAAAAAAGCAGCATTTTCGCCTTTTGCAGGGTTACCAGATCAAATCAAAAATATTATTCATAAAGAACTTCCATTCACATGGATTCTTCTTTTCCTCCTCCTTTTCGCACTACTCGCTTTTTCAGGTTTGCGTTATATGTTGGGTAAACACGAAGATACCGCGATGGCAAAGTATCAGAATGTGATCAGTGCTCCAGCAGAACAAGCGCATATTACAATTCATTTACCTTAAAGAATTAGAAAAATGACTCAAGAAAAACAAAAAGTAATTCGGGTACTAAAACCCTCACAGAAAAAGAAGAATCTATCACCGATATACTACGGTATAGCGGGTGTGACATTCGGTATTGCTGTAACTTCTGTTTTAATTTTTTCAGTATTGGGTGATGAGTCTAACAATAATCAGATCGTTGCTCAAAATAATAATACTACAGTGAATGAGCAACCTTCTTCTCATGATCAAACTAATATAGTTTCAAGCAAATCTCGTCCGACAGTGGCAGTAGCAAATGATCAAAAGGAAGAACTTGATCACAATAGTATGGATGATTATGATCAGCCACAAACCAAATTGAAAGACATCCCGAATGCTTTTAAACAAGAAAAACAAATTACCACAGATCAAACCAATCGCAATCCATTTGCCAATGCTACAAGCCAAAAAGAAGCGACTAAACCGGTACTAAGCTCTGAAAAAACTGTTGTGAAAAAACCTATCGTGGTAGCAACTACAGTTAAAGCAAAAC
Organism: Acinetobacter sp. CY73; assembly: GCF_059515865.1. Lineage (NCBI taxonomy): Bacteria > Pseudomonadati > Pseudomonadota > Gammaproteobacteria > Moraxellales > Moraxellaceae > Acinetobacter > Acinetobacter sp. CY73. Next base: position 105,361 of record NZ_JCAKMZ010000007.1, read on the forward strand.
CAGTGTCTGACAAAGTTACTCCTCAAAAAGTAGAACCTAAAATTCAAGCTAAGTCAGAAGCGCTACCAGCTAAAGCTAAGGGCGTTCAAAATGAAAATGACGTAGATTTACCTAAAGCTACAGTACAGATATCAGTTACACGCTCAGTTAAAGAATAATTGCCGTGATTATATTTATTGTTCTTAGTTTTATTGTTCTGACGATTGCCCTCACATTGATGATGTCATATGAACTCAGAACTAAAGCAATAGATAGACTTAAAGGGTTAATTCCTCAGAGTAGAAAAAAATGGGTTTCAGCTAAAAATTTTGCTCAAGAAATGAATTACGCTGCTGCTGCCGAACAAACCCAATCACATTGGCATTTACAACAGTGGTGGATTTTAATTGCTGGCTTTTTTTTGCTATCCAGCATTTTAATGTTTGCTTTTACTTCCCAAGTTGACCCAACCAAAGTAGTAGAAGCAAATTACTTGAAATCAAATGATCCACAAATTTACAATCTCTTGAATGGAGACATACTATCTCCTCCTCCTCCCGTGGAAGAAGCCTTGGTAGAAGCCGCGATACTTGCAGATCAAATTGCATCACCTACAATTCAAAGTAGTCCAATCCCTGGTACGTATAATGGTGAGGAAAATGATGGTAAGAGCCATGCTTACGAGCCAACAAAAATAGATCGTAAATGGGATAAAATGCATCCTAGTTACAAACAGCGTTTGTTGATGGTCTTTAAGCTGATGAAAGAACGTCATGGTTATGAATTGATTCTACTTGAAGGATATCGTAGTCCAGAACGTCAAACACGTTTATCTGGCAATAAAGCAACCACACTGGCAAGAGCATATCAAAGCTATCATCAATTCGGTCTTGCAGCAGATGTAGCCTTCAAACGTGATGGTAAAGTAGTAATTAGTGAACGTGATCCTTGGGCAATGAAAGGATATCAACTATACGGTGTAACTGCTGAAGAGGTTGGATTGACTTGGGGGGGACGATGGACACGTATTCATGACTATGGTCATACAGAATTCCGTATGCCAGGCTTAAAAAAATCTAGAGAAACTGCTGAACGATTGATTGCAGAAGCGCAGAATCAAGGTTTAATGGCAAACAATATTAATTAGGTAGTGCTAAAAACCAACGTGTAATAATACATTTATATATTTTAATATCAATAACTTATTATTCTTATCACGTCATATTCATGCACTACCATTAATTAGAATCAAAATAATTAATCCAATGTCCCAACAATGATAAAAGTATTCTCTTACGAACCTGTATATTGCCTCTGGTTTAGCTAATAGTTTTGAATCTTTAAGTACTGCCTTCAGAAATAATAGAGAACAAATCACCGAAGAAATTCGTTAATATCGATGTTTGTATAAGTTTGAAAATTAAAATGATCAAGAATTATAAAATGTAATCTAGTAAATCTTTTTTCTAAGGCCTTGATGCTTTTTAATAGAAACATAAATTCGGAATTTTCTATGTATTAGCTTGCCATTAAAGATTTAAAACTCTGCTGAGGATCATTGAAATAGCACAGGCAAAATTAAAGATTCAAGTTAACCATGGAAATCTCAAACTATCAGCTCAGTAAATAATGATTTATAAAAAAAATTCTTCAATAAAGATATAAACATAATGAATTTTGATTATATTATAAACAGCTTTTTAGTACCTTTCAGCTCTGAGTGTTACTTCACATAATTTTTAGAATGCTTTAAACATAAAAAAACACCCCCTTCGTTTGAAGGGGGTGTTTTTAGGAATAATGAGCTGGCGATGACTTACTCTCACATGGGTAACCCCACACTACCATCAGCGCAAAGAGGTTTCACTTCTGAGTTCGGGAAGGGATCAGGTGGTTCACTCTTGCTATTGTCGCCAGCACAACTGTTGTGACTTTGCTTGGGTCTTATTCACATCGTTTGATGTATGCCGTTGCTTGGTCAAAGAAGTTATTAACAGATATATCTGAGTTGAATATTGTGATACTAACGG